>DAOTVZ010000289.1:0-2567 GCA_034436045.1 Ktedonobacteraceae bacterium
GGCGTGGCTATCGTGCATCATCTTGAACTGCTGAGCGAGGCACGTCGGTTGGTAGATAGCGCTGAATCCACAGCAAAGGGTATCACAGACAAGAATGCGCTGGCTATTCTGCTGAGCAAGCGCGGCGGCGGAGCCTACACTATCGCCGGACATTGGGGTGAGTTTGATGTCCATATGGGGCAATTGATGCAATACTGCTATGAGCAACTGTTGCCCACTGGCATGGCCTACGAGATACGTGAAGCGGTACAGCGTCTTGATGGTGTAGAGGCGGAAGTGCTGCTATCGGACATCAAACGTATTATTCACCGCAAGCTGTTTGTGCCACAGCCACGCGACCCCAAACACGCCAAAGATGCTGAGCGCTATCTACGGAAGCATATCGGTCTGGCGGAAGATGGTACCGTCGCTGAACCCGAAAAGGTCAAGCATGTTGATAAGCTGGTCAATGAATTGATTATTGCGCAGATGCTGGCCGATGCGAAACGTGTCGCAATGGCGAAGGTCACTGAAGCGGCATCCGCCAGCGCGCAAGAAGGGGTGTAGTATGACACTATGGATGATTGAGCCGCACGATTCGCTGATCTTCCGCGATAGCCGTCCATTTCATGCGCTTCCTGGCGCGAAAGCCAGCACGCTCCCGTTCCCTTTTCCCTCAACGCTCGCAGGTGCGGCGCGCACACAAGCAGGTTTGAACGAGCAGGGCATGTTCTGGATAAGCGGTGACAGACAGCTTGAGGAGTTGAAGCATCTGGCAGTGCGTGGCCCCTTTCTAGTACAACTGACGCGGGATGGCACGGATATCGAGCGCTGGTTGTTGCCCGCGCCCCTGGATGCACTGGCCTTTGCGCCGAAGGGGTCAGATGCTCCTCTCATTCTCTCGCGTCTGCTTCCGCTCCGAAGACGGGACGAGGCCATAACCGACTTTGATCGTCCATCCTCGTTCGCAGACGCCGGGGCTTCAGAGGCGGCACTACCACCGCCATATCTGGTCGGGCAGGCGCGATATAATCCGGCCAAGCCTGCCAGCAAAGCACCCATATACTGGTATGACAAAAATTTTATGAGCTGGTTGTTGAATGAGGATGATCCGCACAAGCCACAGGAGATGTGGAAAGAGATCGAAAGCGCACAACTCGGTATCGGAAGGTTGTTGCAGGATACACGCATTCATATTCAAATGGACGCTCATCGCTATACCGCCGCCGAGGGCGCGCTCTTCGAGACGGTCGGTCTGGAGTTTCTCATCGACACGAAACATAGTGATAGCGAGCCAGCGCTGAGCGCGGTTAAACGGCTGGCGCTGGTCGTAGATGTCGATGAGGACTATTTGAAGAACCATCCTATCGGTGGTCGGCTCCTTTCGATGTATGAAGGAGCAAGCTATCTCGGCGGCGAACGCCGTATCGTCAACTGGCAGCGCATGGAGCAGGAGACACAGCTACCTTGTTGCTCCGAGAAGTTCAAAGAGCAAATCATCGCACACATTCGCACGCACAATGCCTGCCGCCTCATCCTGCTGACACCGGGTTACTTCGAGCGAGGCTATCAGCCACAATGGTTCATCAAGCATGCGCGTGAGCAGTACGGATTACAGATAGAGCTTGCCGCCATTGCCATCCAGCGACCGGTGGTGGTCTCCGGGTGGGATATGCAGAGCCGTAAACCCAAAAAGTCGCGTCGTCTGGCTCCGGCTGGCACCGTCCTCTTCCTCAACTTCGCGGAGCATGCCGCCGACAAGACTGAAAAGTGGGTGAGGGATATGTGGTTACACAGCATCAGTGAGGACGAGCAGGATCGCTACGACGGCGGTGGCCTCGCCATCTTTGGTAAATGGTCAGGAGAACCAGTAGAACAGCAACTCAAGCAGGAGATAGCATCATGAGAAAACAACCCGCTCCACCGCCGGAAGTACCGGCCTTTACAGGGCAACCATTACCATTGCCGGAGGGCCTCGTGCGCCAGCGCCGCGAGTACGCTCTGATTACTCCCCTCTTCGGCGGTGGCGTTGTTCCCAATCAGGCCGATCCGGTGACTATTATTCGCCCGACCGAGATTCGCGCTCACCTGCGCTTCTGGTGGCGTGCCTGTCGTGGAGGGAAAAGCCAGTTTAACCGCGACATCAACCTCATGAGGGAGGAAGAGGAGCGCATCTGGGGCAGGGCGGCAGTTCATGAAAAAGAGCAGCCGCAAAAGGATGTTGATGAGGAGCAGGAGATCATCCATCCAGTACAAATCGCGGTGGAGATACTTTCACCTGGGTGTGCCGTGCCGCCAACAGCAGCAGAGAACATCCCTCAATACGCGGCATTTCCTCTGTTGCAAAGGGACAATAGAAGGGGAATGAATGGAGACGCGAAGGTTGTAAAAGATATTCGCTTTGCCCTTATCATCACATATCCCATAGCCTATCGCAAAACGAAAGCGGGGGTTGATTTTCAAACCGGAAAAACCGTCTACCGTGAAGACGTTGAGGCGGCATTATGGGCCTGGGAGACGTTTGGCGGTATTGGCGCGCGCACGCGGCGCGGCTTCGGGGCAATACAACTACAAAGCGTTGATGGCAA
>DAOTVZ010000290.1:0-3598 GCA_034436045.1 Ktedonobacteraceae bacterium
GCGTCTTATATGGTTTCTCGTGGTTGTCCGGTTCGTTCATCCTCGCCTTCCGAAGGTGTCATAGGCGGGTGAATCGCACCCATTACGGTATGCTCACTGGAAAGCTCATTGGTGTTCTGCTCGGCACGACGATGGAGTTTGTGTTGACCGATGACCTGGGCAGTGTACGCACCGCCATCACCAACCAGGCGGGTGCTGCGACGGTAGTGGGCTACCAGGGTTATGGCCCCTTTGGCTTTGTGCAATATCACGCGGGCCAAACGGGGACGAACAAGGGCTACACGGGCCAGTACACCGATCCCTTGAGTGGGCTGGACTACTATGTGGCACGGTATTATGACCCGGTGGTGGGCCTGTTCCTGTCGGCGGACACGGTGCAGAGCAACCTCAAGGGCTTTGACCCGTATGCCTATGTGAGCAACAACCCGGAGACAGTAACGGATCCGACAGGGCACTGTGATTTCTGGTGTAGTGTCGTTTTTTACGTTTGGAGTGGATTGAAAAATCCGGCACCCTGCATCGTGACAATCAGTGATATTATTAAGGATATATTCACCAGTTGACCGAAGTAGCGCGTGAAGAGGCGCAGCGATGCATACAAAGATTTTATCACCCAAACAACGCTTCATGATCGGCCTGCAAGCCGGACTGCTCGCCGGTGTCCTGGCCTCTGCACTCATGCTCCTGCTGAGTGTGACCATCAATGGTGTGTCGTTGCCCGATGTGCTGGGGTCAACGATTACACGCCTGCTCTCAGCTACGACCTTTGAGTCGTTACATCAGTTTCTGGGAGCGAACGCCAAACTGTATCTGTTCATTATCATCCTCATCGGTCAATGCCTGGTCTTCGCCTTGAGCGGCGGCATCTGCAACCTGCTCGCCAGCATGGCTCCTATAGCACGTGCGACAGCTAGCACCCTGGCAGAAGATAGCGCTGGCAATAACAGTCAGGATGAGCGGCGCAATGCAGGCCAGTTGCGCTGGAGTACCGGCATTCTGTTCGCGCTCGTCCTCTGGCTCCTTACCGGTTTTATCTTCTTACCCGCCACTGGCGCGGGTCTGTTCGGTATGCAACTCAGTAATGGCGTCAATAACACCATGCTGAGCCTGGCTATCGTTGGCGTCGCTTTTGGCCTGCTTTTTGTGCTGATACAGAACTGGCTCGCATTGCGTCGCCTGCACGCACACGGTATTACCGTTGCCGATTCGATAGCTCAAAACATGTCGCGGCGTGTCATCTTGCGCAACGGCCTGACGATTGCCGGACTGGGCGTGTTGGGACTGGCGGCCTGGCGTCTCTTGAGCAGCATCACAGGCAACAATGCCACCTCACAGGTTGCCAGCACGAGCAGTACCCTTCAGGATATTCCAACGAAGATTACGCCCCCGCCCATCCCCAACTACGGCATCATTCAGCCGGTGCCGCACCTGTCGGCAGAGATCACTCCCAACGACGACTTCTATCTTGTCTCCAAAAACCTCTTCAATGATCCCGTCGTCGATGCTGCCAGATGGAGCTTGCAGGTCGATGGCCTGGTAGAGCGGCCCTATACGCTTAGCTACGCACAGTTACTGGCCTTGCCCTTAAAGCAGCAATACGAGACGCTGATGTGCATTAGCAACGAAGTGGGCGGGCCATACATAAGCAACGCGCGCTGGGATGGCATTCCACTGGCCGACCTGCTGGCGCGCGCGGGTGGCGTGAAAGCTGGAGCCGATACGGTCATTTTCTACGCCGCCGATGGCTATACCGAAAGCCTGCCGCTCAGCAAGGCGCTCACACCAACCACGTTGCTCGCGCTGCGCATGAACGGCGTAGCGCTACCTCACGAGCATGGTTTCCCCGCGCGCTTGCTCGTGCCGGGACGTTATGGCATGAAGCATGTCAAGTGGATGATGCGCATCGAGTTGAGCAGCAAGAGCAATTTCGAGGGGTATTGGGAGCAACGCGGCTGGGACGAACAGGCGCTCGTCAAAATGACCTCGCGGATCGATGCGCCCCTTAATGGTGCAACCTTACCGGCCAATCAGTTGACTTATATCGCGGGCATGGCGTTTTCCGGCGACAAAGGCATTAGCGAGGTCGATGTCACGTTCGACGGCGGTCAGCACTGGCAGCGTGCCACCCTTCAGCGTCCCTACTCCAACCTGACCTGGGTGCTGTGGGAACTGCCCTGGCGGCCCAGAGCCGGTACCTACAACATTATAGTGCGTGCCATCGACCTGGACGGCAACGTGCAAAACCCTGCCTACGCGCCCCCTGAGCCGAGCGGCGCTTCCGGCTATGATACAATCTCGGTGACGGTTAAATAGCGATACACCCTATACATTTTACCTACCTGGGAAGCTTGACGCGACCTCAGCAAATGACGCTTCGTCAAAACGTGTATAGATTGAAAAAGTTAGCTATCTCTATTCAATGGCAGCCTGCGAAAATCCCGCACAATATTGTCCGGTTTTGGCGAGCTGATTGATTATAGATAGTAGGGGGATCGATCACACGGCGCTGGCCGTCGTAGGTCGCAAGTTAAGATCGCAGATAAGGCCACCATGGTGTCGGATGTTCAGGGGGAAGAGGTAGCACGCCTGCGCGCGAAGGATGCTCAGGCCTTTCGTTCGCTAATCGAGCGGTTACAGCAACCGATTACAGGGTATTTGTATCGTCTGGTGGGAGATCGAGAAGTCGCGCTCGATCTGGCCCAGGATACATTCCTGCAAGCGTATAAAGAAATCAGCAAGACGTCGCCGGACTTGCCGGTAGACGCCTGGGTTTATCGTATTGCCACCAACTATGGTCTGCAATATCTCAATCGTCGGCGACTCCGCCAGTTTATTAGCTTTTCACGTAGCTCTATCAGTTCAATTGATGAGACGATTGGCGGGAAAGACGCAGGGGAAAGTAATCTACAGATGCTCTGCGCCAGAGAACCATCAGTCGAGGAGCAGACGGAGACGCGCGTGCTGGTTGAGCAGGCCATGGCGCAGTTGAAGCCGCAGGACGCTATCTGCCTGCAACTGCACTTCGGGGTTGGTTTTACCTACGAGCAGATAGGACGGATCGTCAAGGCCACACCGGAGGCGGTGCGCAAGCGCGTAGCGCGTGGCGTTGAGAAATTTCGCCAGGTCTACGGTCAGGCAACGCGGACAAACACCGATCAGGTTTATGCGCTAAAGCGAATGGCACGGGGGAGCAAGAGATGATGAGCAAAGGGCATCCAGAAGAGAGTTTGCTGCTGGCCTACGTGCGTCGGCAACCGCCCTATGACAATTGGCCCGCCGTTCAGCAACATCTCGCGGAGTGTAAGGAGTGCCGTCAGCGTTGTTTGCAATACGATCAGGTCGGCAAGTTACTGGAGCAGTGGGCACGTTCCCCCTACTATACCATCAATGAGTCGTTAAGCGGGCGTGTGCTAGAGCGTATTAATGCACCGGAGCCTCTGTTGAGACGCTGGTTGGAAGGCGTCAAGAGGCCAACGACACGTATCGTGGCTATGCCGGTCGCACTGGCGCTTATTATGTTCTTTCTCTTCCTGTCGGTAATAGCGCATATGCCTCTGACTATCCATACCGGCCCAAGCCAGCATAGGATAGTACCGGT
>DAOTVZ010000291.1:0-19302 GCA_034436045.1 Ktedonobacteraceae bacterium
TTTTTGAAGGTCAGTTCACCACGCACCTGCTCCGGCTTGAGATGCAATGCTCCGGGCGCATCCTGAATATCGATGGGCAGATCAAGGTACTCGAAAATCCTATCGAAGAGGGCCAGCGCGCCCTGAATCTCGATTTGCACGTTCAACAACTGTCCGATGGGGAAGAAGATGCGACTTTGCAGCGTTGTAAAGGCCACAATCACACCCAGCGAAACCGGTTTGAGCTGGAAAACGGCTGAGCCTACTGTGATCGCGTTCCAGTGCTGAATAATCTGGAAACCGGCCACCAGGTAGACAATAGCGGGCATGATAGAGAAGAACGTGCCGATAAACATAAAGAACCAGCGCCCGATCATCTGCTGCCTGACCTCCAGATCGGTCAACTTCTGATTCTCTTTCGTAAAGCGTTCCTGCTCCATCTTCTGCCGTCCGAAGGTTTTGGCCAGCAAAATGCCACTGACGGAGAGCGTTTCCTGCATCATCGCCGTCAGGTTCGCCATGCTTTGCTGCGTCTCCTTCGAGGTCTGCCGCCGCACATTGCCAACCTTATAGGTAATCCAGATGAACAGCGGCAAGAAACCGAGCGAGATGATGGTGAGCAATGGACTGAGGACGATCATCGCCACTATCGTGCTGACGGCGGTAGAGATGTTGGCAACGATACTGGTCGCAGTATTGGTCACAACGCCCTCGACGCCGCCAACATCATTAGAGAGACGCGATTGAATCTCGCCGGTCCGTGTTGAGGTGAAAAAGCGCAACGACATGCTTTGCAAATGCTCATACAGACGATTGCGAAAATCGCGCATGACATTCTGCCCAATGATATTGTTTAGATAGGTCTGGCCAACGCCGATAATGCCGGTGACCACAGGCGTCACCAGCATGATGCCGACATAAATCAGCAGCAAACGGAGATTCTTGCCGCCAATGGCTTTATCGAAAACGGCTGAAATGAGTAGCGGATTCACCAGTCCCAGCAGGGTCGTGGAGAGAATCGCGATCAGCACCAGCACGACCTGCCACTTATATGGCTTGAAAGCCTGCATGATGCGGCGTACTGTCTGTGAATCGGCCTTACGCCCGCGTTTCTTCCATTCGCGTGCATAGGAGGCCATATCTGGCCCGCCAAATCTGCCATGAAATGCCATAAAAACGCTCTGCTCCTAATTGATTGCTTCATTCAAGGGATTTGTAATTGAAAACGGAACCGATATATCGTCTATTCCCAAAGTATAACTTATCTTATGCGCGACGAATATCGGGCAAATGCACAGTTTTTCCCCTGTCAATTTTGCCAGCAGGAGCTACTGGTCTTGCGATAGACAGATACGTTCGATCAGACCGGCCAGCAAGGCGGCGCGGGTAATGAGGGAATCTACCTCTAAGTACTCTTTATTCAGGTCGTGCATATGGCCGCCGACCGGCCCCAGGCTATCCAATGCTGGCACATCCATCTCCATCAAGGTGTTAGCATCGGAGACGCCGCCCTTGCCTTCTGCGATCATCTCCCATCCCAGGCCCCGTCCCTCTATCTGCGCCAGTTCGA
The DNA here is from genome assembly GCA_034436045.1 of Ktedonobacteraceae bacterium. Taxonomy (GTDB): domain Bacteria; phylum Chloroflexota; class Ktedonobacteria; order Ktedonobacterales; family Ktedonobacteraceae; genus H111-94. The sequence goes on from DAOTVZ010000291.1 coordinate 1,550, forward strand.
CTAAATGCTGCACTTCCGGCGTGGCACGGTAGGGACGCCGCCCCGGAGTGCGCGTCAGCGTGGCAGTGGTGCCGGGGATGCTACAACTTTCCGCGATGCGCTCTAATGCCTGAGCCGCCATATCCAGGTGTTCGGCGGTGAAGGCGCGCACAGAAACATGACAACGCGCCACATCTGGAATGACATTGAGTTGCTCGCTACTGCTAATGCGTGTTACGTTACACGTGACACCGGGGAAGAGTGTGTTCAGATGATGCATGGCAATCATCTTATGCGCCAGTTCAATCACGGCGGAGCGCCCTTTATGTGGTTCCGCGCCGGAATGGGCCGGAATACCGCGCACCTCAAGGATATATTTATCGGCTCCCTTGCGCGCCCTGGTCAGGATGTGTGCAGCGCGTGCGGGTTCCAGCACCAGACCCACATCCATTGTGGCGGCGATGTCGCGGATCAGTGGCGTACTGCCGGGCGAACCAACCTCTTCATCATTGTTGATTACGAAACAGAGTTGCTCATACTGCGTAAAACCGGCCTCAAGCAGTACCTGCAAGGCGTGAATGCCCATGACAATGCCCGCCTTCATGTCAATGACACCGGGGCCGTATGCACGACCATCACGGAGCGTAAAAGGGTTGCTGAGGGCCGCACCGGCGGGATAAACAGTATCGATATGTCCCACAAGGAGGATGCGCCGTTGCCCCAGGCCGCGACGACGGGCTACTAGATTTTTGCCGAAGCTATCAGACTCATGAAGTGTAATCACAAAACCGAGTTCATCCAACCATCGGGCCAGCAAGGCGCTGATACGGTTGATGCCCTCAACCTGACCTGTCCCGGAGTCGATGTTGACCAGCGTGGCAAGCCGATCCAGCATAACCTGATGCTCGTTTTGAAGATAGGGGAGATAGCGGGTCGCGTATGGTGCCATTTCTATCATGTATGAATAATCCTTTTATGAGCCGTTGTGGTATGAAGATGGGCAAAAAAACGTGGTCTTATTGTACCACAAGAATGGAAAAAAGGCAGAACAACTTGCATAGTTACCCAGAACAGCTACGTGCGGTTGCCCAGGGTGACTATGCAAGTTGTTTTGCCTTTTTTCTTTAGAGGTGCTGGCAACGGAGAGAAATGATCCCAGGGGCGAAGTGATTAGCCTTTTGCAGGTATTCTTCTTCGTTAGCCTCAATCATCAATTTGTGCATCACCACAACGTCGCCATCGGGTAGCGGCTCGGCAGGCTGCAAGCACAGTTCCATCACGGCACAGCCCTTTTCGTAGACCTTGACCAGGCCGCCGGAACCAGGGATGCGGTAAATGCGATTGTCGATGCTGGGACTCTGTACTTCCAGGTAGCCGAACTTGAGCAATTGCTGATACTGGTCCTCACTTAACATCTCACGCAACAACGCTTTAGCCCGACTCTCCGCCGAGAGATGCTCGTTGAAGCTATCGCGAAAACGTCCAACACCCCCATTGGGAGATTGTGAGAGATAATAGATGGCCAGGAGCAAGAACAGCAGCCAGATGACGAGAAACAGGCTCAGTGTGCCTAACATAGCCGTCTCACTCCTTACCCGCCGACAACGCGCGGGACCATCACAATCTGCTCTGCCGTGCGATCAAACCTCTCAATACGCTCTACGGGTTTCCCTGACGTTACTTTGAAGGCAGTCGCACCACGCGCGCGCTGCTCCTCGAAGATACGTTCGGCCTCACGGACAGCCGCCATCGCTTCGGCATCGAGCATCTCGACTTTCAAGAGATCCCACTCGATGCGATCATCACCGCGATGGGACATAACTCGCAGCATTCCCACAGTCTGTCTCCTTCTTCAGTCTAAACGTACAGTACCGAGCCTTTGTCTGTCTTGTTCCGCTGCGCAATTTGTCAGCGCGTATCACGTTGCTATGATGTGAACATAGCATACAAACATGGACACGTCAAGAGCAAAAACAAAGTGACATATGATATAGTACAGGAAAGTGTCTTTTTTTAGAAGGGGATGCGGGAGTGCAATATCGTGATATTATTTACCGTGTCCACGCACGCCAGGCTATGTTCAAACGCTCTATTTCTGACGAATGTATAGAATACATTTTACAGAAAGGTATAGTAACAGAAGACTACCCTCACCGACTTTGGTGCATTCGCTGCCACAGCCTCCACAGGGATACAACCACCCTCGCTCTTGATCTCGCTTCTTGCAGGAGGCAGCATATGTGCAGCATATCTGATCTACGCGGCAATTGCCCTGCGTTCCAGCAAATTACGCGAGCTACGTACTCGCTTTGAACCACAACCTTGCTCGTTGTCTTCCAGAAGGAAAGCTGCTTTGAGCAATGGTAGCCATTTCCACGAAACAGTGCCAGCAGCGACCAGCGGGGAGAAGCAGCACATGCACAAACGCGAGCAAAGTCACCAACATGCTGCTCGCAACAGGCATCACTAGAGGTAGAACTACGATCTTGACAAAAATGGTCACTATTCCCGGCGCTTCTCAAGCCATTTTTTGATGCTAGCCTCTTTGCCCTGCTGGCCCGGCTCATAGTAGCGTCGCCCTTTCAGACTGTCGGGGAGATACTCTTGCAGGCGCACGGCGGGAGGCCGCTCAGGATCATCAATTTGCATATCTTTATAGTAATCGTGGGCGTATTTATAGTCTTTGCCATAGTCGAGGTCCTTCATCAGCTGCGTGGGCGCGTTGCGAATCTGAAGCGGCACGGGATCGTTGCGCGTCTTCTGCACATCCTCCTGCACACGGCTGTAGGCTTCATAGAGCGCGTTGCTTTTGGGCGCGGTTGCCAGATAGACGACCGCCTGGGCCAGAGCAAGGTTGCCTTCGGGCAGACCAACGAAATGGACGGCCTGTTGCGCCGCTACGCAAACAACAAGCGCCTGGGGATCAGCCATACCAACATCCTCTGAGGCAAAGCGAATGAGCCGCCGCACGATGTAGAGGGGGTCTTCGCCCGCCTCCAGCATCCGCGCTAACCAGTACAGGCCCGCATCGGGGTCGGAGCCGCGTAACGCTTTATGCAGCGCGGAAATCGTATCATAATGCTGATCACCACCCTTATCGTATAATAAAGCCCGATGCTGCATAATATCTTCTATAGAGACCAGAGTGAGATGAATGCTTTCACCGGCACCGCACGCCGCGCTATGGCTTTGCACCGCCATTTCCAGCACATTCAGGGCTGTGCGAGCGTCACCATTAGCGAAAATCGCAATCTGTTGTAGCGCGTCCTCATCAATGGTAATGTTCATTCGTCCCAGGCCACGCTCCTGATCGCGTAGCGCGCGCTGTAGAATGATGATGATCTGCTCTTCACTCAGGGCGGTCAGTTTGAAAACACGTGAGCGTGAGAGCAACGCGCTGTTGACCTCAAAACTGGGATTCTCGGTCGTTGCGCCGATCAGCGTCACTGTGCCATTCTCCACGTATGGTAACACGGCGTCCTGCTGAGCTTTATTAAAGCGATGTATCTCATCGATAAAGAGGATGGTGCGCTGCTTGGAGAATTGCAGCAGTTTACGTGCCTCTTCTACGACTTTGCGCAGGTCGGCGACTCCCGCCGTGACGGCGCTGAGGCGGACGAAGCGCGCGTGCGTATGATGCGCAATCACCTCCGCCAGCGTCGTTTTGCCGCTCCCCGGTGGCCCCCAGAGAATCATAGAGGGAATACTATCTGCCTCAATGCTGCGCCGCAGGAGCCGACCCGCTCCCAGGAGATGCTCCTGCCCAACAATCTCATCCAGCGTGCGTGGACGCATACGCGCCGCTAATGGCTCACCCAGCACACCTGACGTTGTGCCTGTTTTATTTTGGGCGGACTGTGAGGACGGCGTATGCTCCGCGTCCGCGCCGAACAGCGATGCCTGCTCTGCCATAATACCAGCCTTCTCTGATCGCAATGGTCGCTATAGCCCTCACAGAGTACCACATTTTTTTATGCGTTGCCTTTCATTTTATTATGAACGCCTCCTCATACTTACCCCGTTTGCCATCTTTACCATAGTACCTTTTGGTAGCATAAAAAGAACAGTATTGAAGAGGAATAGATTATACTATACATTGCCAGTGGGATGTAAAGAAACATCTTGTGCGGAAAGGATACATGGTATGCCAAATCTGTTTTTACGCTGCATGTTCTTTATCAGCTCGTACTTTCCGCTCACGTTGATCTTTTCGATCATGCTCTGGGACAAAGGCATGGGGGGGAAAATAGTAGCTCTCGCTATCCTGACGATAGGAATACTCAGCGTTTTCTACCTGTTGATGAATATCGAGAGTAAACGCAGGCATATCTCCGGTTTTCATCGCAAGGCGACAGATATACAGGCGCGTGACGGAGATGTGATGAGCTACATCGCCAGCTATGTGATACCGTTTATCACGTTCGAGTTCACTGACTGGAAATTGACGATTGCGCTCGTGATCTTCCTGTTCGTCCTGGCACTCCTCTATATTAACTCAGGCATGATCTACATTAATCCAATGCTCAATCTCGCAGGCTATCACCTGTACGAGGTAACGTTGGAGCCGGATAACGTCTCCTATTACCTGATCGCCCGCTCACGTCTCAAGCGGGGCGCACAACTCTACCTGGTACCCATGAGCGATGGAGTGTTTTTAGAAAAGAGTAGAGCACGTCATGGTAGAAATACAAGAGAAACCAGTACCAGAACTGAAATCCATAGCGGTGCCTGAACAGGCACATACCACACTGAAAAATATTCTTACGCTCGACCTGACGGCATGCGATATTACTGTTTGCCTGGCCGCTCTCCCTGTCGGTGAGACCATTCCCCAGTATGAACTTCTTGTCCTGCATGAAAATGTCACAACGGCATTCCGGGACATGCTCGCCACGCTGCTTAAACGCTATCGAGACGCTTATGAGAAGCGTGATATACAACCCAGACACTATGAAATTACTACTAAACTGGCCCCTTATGAGATGGAATGGCTTGATCTCTCCATGTTTCCGGCTATCCGGCAACAGATAGAGCCGCTGGCAACCAGTTCAGAATTTAGCATCTTTACCGAGGAACAAGATTTTTTAGACAGGTTGCGCTTTTACGTCATCATTGCGCAGCGCCCCCATCACGCGCCCATCTACTTTTATCGGCACTTTAGCCCGAAACAGATGCTTGAGCGTTCTCGATACCTTATCATCCAGCGGCTCTGGAATAATACCTATGAATACACACGCCTCACCGATTCAGCCTTCTTGTTCGACAAATATATCGATTGCATAAGTTGCGGCAATAACATGTTCATCTTCAAGAAAGATGGCTTCCAACAGGTTTTCCACTACCTGGAAGACCTGGAAGAGAAAGCCGAGGAGATGCTGATGAGCATTAAGAACCGCCAACTCATCGCCAACTTTGACGACTTTGCGAAAGCATGCAAGGGCCATTATATCAAAATGCTCATCCTGAAAAGCATCTCCACAAAACCCGATCTGGCAACTTTCACGCCCGAAAAGCTACGAGCGACGATTGAACAATATGGCTTGCCTATCGACATCGATGCTCAAGGTCTGTTGATCTATAATCCGCAGGAACCCTGGGAGATCCTCAAATTGCTTGACGAACACTACGTCATTTCCAGCATCACCGGCGAAAACTATGAGGCGAACTCAAAACGTCGTCATGAGCGGAAGCGTAAACGCTAGCTAGCTAGCTAGCGATCTGATACCCTGACTCCATGCTCACTATGCACACGCTCCTCATGATGATGACGGTTGTGATACTGTCGTCCGCGCCAGTCCACACCTTTGCCGGTCAGCACGCGCCAGGCAGATTGGCCCAGGATACCGGTGAAGATTGCGCCCGCCAGCGGGTGCGTAAGTGTGTAGTACCAGGGGACGCCCATCATGCGGTTGAGCCACGTGCGATAGGCAAAGAGTGGCCCAAGTTCTAGCACTGCCAATAGCAGGCTTTGCCGCCCGTTTCTACTACCACGCCATCCGCCGCTTAGCAACATCAGCAAGGGCAACAGGAAGGGCATGAGCGAGATCATGGGCAGGCCAATAAGTTGGAGCGCGACAAAGGCCAGACCGCCGCGATTGCCCAGATAGGCATTTTTGCGCCAGCCGCGCCAGGTCTCGCCCAGGCTATGATACATATGGACACGCACCAGGCCGCTGCCATCAACAAAGCGCAGCTTAAAGCCGGTCTGCTTGACAATCTGTGCCAGGTCGCGGTCATCCAGCAGGGTGGCCCGCAGATCGGGGCGCGCGTAGCCGCCAGTAATCGTATAGGTGGAACGGCGGATCAGGATGTATTGCCCGTTGGCGATGGCAACCTTGCTTTTCGGATCATTGGCTTTCCTGGGTGGATAGAGCATGCTAATGCCCAGGTAGGCCATCGGCATCAGCGTCTTATCCCAGAAACCCGGCAGTTCCTGCTCAGAGGCCAATGTGAACAGGTCGGCCCCCTCACGGATGGCCTGTGTGATCGCTGAACGCAGGCAGTTGGGGGCATGCCAGGTATCGGCATCGGTGAAGAGCAACCACTCACCCTGCGCCTCCTGCACGCCCCTGTGGATGGCGTGTGGTTTGCCTGCCCAACCCTCTGGTAGATCGCGCAGGCGCAGCACCCATAAGCGATGACCATTGGGGTGTGTCTGCGCCAGTTCATCCAGAATACGCCCTGTGCTATCGGTCGAGCCGTCATCAACGGCGATCACTTCGTAATGCTCGTAATCCTGTTCCAGCAGAGAGCGCACACAGCGCTCGATATTCTGCTCTTCATTGCGCGCCGGAACGATAATAGAGACGGTCGGGCCAATCGTAGGTAGCCCATCCTCTTTCTTCGCTAGCGGTTGCACTTTATCATCTTTGTTCGGAGTTGTGCGCCACCAGATAAACAGGTAGAAAAAAGCCACGCTCAGCGCGTGCATCCACCCAAAGAGCTGCGCCAGCACTTGCCATCGGGAACATTGTCGCATTACCTTACCACCCAATGTATATATTCAGTCCCGCCAGTTCGTCTGCATTATAGCATAGTTGCAAGAGAACACCTACTACTTGTATCCGCTATAGTAAATCTTCCTTAGAAACCAGCAGCGAGCGAGGCAGAGCGAGCAGAAACAGTAGCGCATCATTAGAGAGGCATACTCCTTGCGGGTACATGCTCGCTTGCACTAGCCCTGTTGCTGGTGTACAATTTGATATACTATGATTGACATGGTGCTGCTCCGGTCTCCACAGCGATGGCCAGAGTGCCCGGCACACCAAGAGAATTACGTCAAGTCAGAGTCAGATAGAGACTAGACAAGTATACTAATGAGACAACGCTTCACACGGGGAGCGGGTAATGCGCTCCTGCTGAGCCTCATAGTACTCGCGGGCGCGATGGTTATGATAATGTTCACTCCATCCGCCGCATACGCTTATGCCCATCTCATCACTCCGCCCCCTATCATTCAGTTACCGACGATAGACACACAGGGCATTTTGCAGGTGGCATGGGACTGGCTGACCATCACAGCACTGATGCTCTGGCTTGGTATACTCGTGAGCGAGCGCGTGGTCATTGCGCGCATGGAACAGGGGGCCGCGTTGCTAGCAGCGACCGAGCGGCAATCCTACTCGCTACAATGGCTCAGTCTCTTAGCCCTGCTCATCGGTGAATGCGTTTCATTCACGTTACGTCTGTTACACTACCTCGCCGTCACCAATACCCCATTTACGTCGGATATTCCTGGTCAATTCATCAGCACGACGTTTTATGGGCAACTCTGGAGTGTGCGCGCCATTTTGCTGCTGGCTGCGCTGGCGCTGCTGTACTGGACAGGCCGTCCACGCCCACAGCCTAAAGTAGAGCAACGTGAACAACGTCATATTACACGCGAGCAAAGCACTCCAGCCGTGCGCCGGATCGTAAGCCACGCCGTAACCACACCCATTTCACAGCCGCGCATCACGCGCGACTTCACGCTCTCATACACCACCGGCACTCCCACCGGGCCGCTCAAGCCCGCGCAGACAGCTTCCGCCGCTCCGGTCGTACCGGTAACGAAACGCACGCTCAACCTGCTCTGGTTCATAGTAATCACAGCCCTGCTGCTTTCACTTGCGCTCGACAACGACATCGTGGCAGTCGCACCTTTACATATCAGTGCGGTCATCATGTTCTGGCTCTATCTGGCCGCGCTCGGCACCTGGTTTGGCGGTCTCTCCTATACTAGCTTCATCCTTTTGCCGGTGGTGCGGCGCGAAAATCTGACCGATACTCTGGTCGCCTTCCTGCGCCGCTTCAGTAACTTCGTCCTGACCGCTATCGTTGTCGCCCTTATCACCGGCATCTTTTTCAGCGAAGCCACACTTCCTCACATACAGCAGTTGCTCACAACATCCTATGGCCGCGTGTTGCTGGTCACGATCATTCTCAGCACCTTGCTCGCTCTATCCAGCCTCTATCTCCTCTTCATCTTTCGCACCCGCCTGGCTCGTCAGGCGCTATTACTACCCGTCGTCGGCGCAGAGCTACCGGCGCGGCGCAGCCGTCTCTCCGCACTGGAGCAGACGCAAGCGCATCTCAAACGCAGCATCAACTTTCTGCTGATTGGCATCATTATCGTCCTGCTCTGCCTTGCGCTGATGGCCTTCTATATGCCCCCTATGCTTCTCTCACCACTACCGTGAGGCTCTCTATCCTTCTGGGGGAAATGGGTGTAGGGGCGTCATTCATGACGCCCTGACCGCTCGTTGCTCCGCGCACGGGGCATCATTCATGACGCCCCTACGCCGACCACCAACATTCTCTTAAAGGATGGAGACCCTACCGTGAAACCTATTTGCCACACTCATTCATAAAGTGGTACAATGAGATTGTCCCAACTGTGTGACAGCGCAGGAGCGCAGAAGATGCGTGTGATTCATCAGCCCAGGATAAAGGAACGTGATACGACAACAGATAGAAATACGCGCGCTTGCCGAGCAGTATGATGGACATGCTCGCCAGCTTGCGCATGAAATAAATCAACTCTCAGGAAGACATCTGCCATCACTGGCTACCATTACTGCAAGCTCTACCCCATTACAACTTAGCACAGCTCAGCTATACCGCCTTTATGGCAACCTGACCCCTACGGAGCTTCATCAATTGATACAACAATTGCTTGTTGACCCCGTAGTACAGCACGCGGAACTCTTTCCACCTGTACAGCAAGCGAACGCTGAACCCGCAAACACATCAAGCGAACATATCGTTGATGTGTTTTTTCATGCTAGCGTCACCGATACGCTGGCAGAAAGCGTCATGCTGGGCGCGCGAATGCTCGGCATCACAGGCTTAGAGCGTGTGGAAACAGGACGACGCTATCTCCTGGACGGTCGCCTCAGCGCAGAAGAGGTGCATTACATTACGCAAGCCCTCCTCTATAATCCGATCATTCAGTACTTCGAGCTACTACCGGCTAACACCGTCGGCGGACAGGATAAATCCGCCACTACAGATGATGTTTCACGTCCGATAGGAATCGATTCAGCACGTTCGCTGGTTGAGGTCCCCCGTCCGCACCTGAACCGACAAGACGGACGCGAAGCGGTTCGTACCATCCCCATCCTGGATAAGAGCGATGAGCAACTGCTGGAATTAAGTCGCAGCGGCATGCTGGCGCTCAATCTGGATGAGATGAGCACCATTCAGCAGTATTTTCGGCAGCAGGGACGCGAGCCAACCGACGTCGAGTTGGAGACGCTGGCGCAAACGTGGTCGGAACATTGCTCGCATAAGACCTTCAAGGCCACCATCGACTACCGCGAGGTCGATAGCAGAGGGCAGGAATTGACACGAGAGACGATTAATAGCCTGTTGAAAACCTACCTGATGCGCGCCACCGAGGCCATTCGGCCCGACTGGCTGGTTTCAGCGTTCAGCGACAATGCGGGCATCATTCGTTTTACCGCCGATTACGATGTCGCCTTCAAAGTCGAGACACACAACCATCCCTCTGCCATTGAGCCATTTGGTGGGGCGAATACGGGCGTCGGCGGCGTCATCCGCGACGTGGTAGGCGTCTCCGCGCAGCCTATCGCTTGCACCGATATCCTCTGCTTTGGCCCGCAGGATATTTCAGCCGACGCGCTACCCGCCGGGGTGTTGCCACCGCGCCGCATCGCCAGTGGAGTCGTGAACGGTGTGCGTGATTACGGTAACAAGATGGGCATTCCAACGGTGAATGGGGCTATTCTCTATCATCAGGGCTACATCTATAACCCGCTCGTCTTCTGTGGGTGCCTGGGCCTGTTGCCGCATGGAAGCCACCCCAATCATGTACAGGTCGGTGATCGCGTTGTCGTGCTGGGTGGGCGCACGGGCCGCGATGGCATTCACGGTGCGACTTTCTCGTCCGGCGAAATGAGTAGCGAGATCAATGCACAGGCGGGTGCAGCCGTGCAGATTGGCGCGCCGATTACCGAGAAGAAAGTCACCGACGTAATTATGCAGGCGCGTGACCGGCGGCTCTATCATGCCATCACCGATTGCGGCGCAGGCGGCTTCTCCTCAGCAATAGGCGAGATGGGCGCAGAAACCGGCGTGCAGGTTGAATTAGCTCACGCGCCGCTCAAATACCAGGGTCTGGCCCCCTGGGAAATCTGGCTGTCCGAGGCACAGGAGCGCATGGTGCTGGCTGTGCCACCTGAACATATCGACGAACTCTTAGAGCTATGTCAGATTGAAGAGGTTGAGGCCAGCATTCTGGGCACCTTCACCAACGATCACCGCCTTACCGTCACCTATCAAAGTGAGATAGTAGCTGATCTGAGCATGGATTTCCTGCACGATGGGCGGCCCAATCGCACGCTTGAGGCCGTCTGGATACAACCTGAGCCGCAGCCGCAGCGCGAGAGCAGTATAGAAACAGTTACCGACATGACCTACAGCTTCTCGACCTCAATGGGGCCAGCGCTACTGGCGCTCTTGCGTCATCCGACTATCGGTTCCAAAGAACAGGTGGTGCGCCGCTACGACCACGAGGTACAGGGCGCGACTGTCGTCAAGCCGCTGGTTGGACGCGCGGGCAATGGCCCCGGCGATGCCGCCGTGCTGCAACCCATGCTGCCAGAGGGTACGCGCGCAGGCATCATTCTCTCCAACGGTGTTAACCCTCTCTACGGCAAGATCGACCCCTATCACATGGCGACCAATGCCGTTGATGAGGCCTTGCGCAACCTGACCGCCGTCGGGGGCGACATCACACGCGCCGCCATTCTGGATAATTTCTGCTGGGGCAGCCCGACCGACGCACACCAACTCGGCCTGCTGGTGCGCGCCGCCAAAGGTTGTCATGACGCCGCCATCGGCTTCCGCACACCGTTCATCTCCGGCAAGGATAGCCTGAACAACGAGTATCATGCCGAGGGTCAGCGTATTCCCGTCCTTCCCACGCTCGTCATCTCCGCTGTAGGAATCATCGACGACGCCGCACACACGGTCGATATGGCACTCAAGACGCCCGGCAATCTGCTCTATCAGATCGGCATGACTAATAACGAACTGGCCGGTTCACACTATGCTGAGATTATCGATCCGGCTTCTTTCGAGCGTCTGATCCCCTATACCAGTGTGCCAGAGGTACGTATCCAGCGCGCTTACAGGCTGATGAAGGCTCTAGGCGAAGCCATTCGCATGGGGATGGTGCAGGCATGCCACGATCTCTCCGAGGGCGGTTTAGCCATCGCCGCTGCCGAGATGGCGCTGGCAAGTATGCTCGGTGTCGAGCTTGATGTACATCAAATCCAGGCCACTAACGCGCCGCTCACCCAGAACGCCGTCAATGTCGTGCGGCTTTTCTCCGAGTCCGCCTCGCGTTTCCTGGTCGAGATCACGCCCGAACAGTTCGGCACATTCGAGCGCCATATGCGCAGCAACGGCGTGCAGGATGTCATCTTTGTTGGCCGCGTCAGCACTATCCCGCGCTTCATTGTACATGACGGAGAAGAAGAATTAATCAACATGCATATCACGGAATTGCAAGAAGCATGGAAGGGGGAACAGGCATGAACGCTACTCTCCGCGCGTTGATCCTACGCGCACCCGGCATCAACTGTGATCGTGAAACGGCGCATGCCTGTCAACTGGTCGGCTTCCAGGCGGAACTCGTACACATCAACCAGCTTTTGAAAGCGCCCGATAGTCTGCTTGAGTATCACCTGCTCGTTATTCCCGGTGGCTTCTCCTATGGCGATGACCTGGGCGCGGGCACGCTGCTCGCCAAAAACCTGACCATCCATCTCAGTGCGCAATTGCAGCATTTCATTGACGAGGGACGCCCCGTGCTGGGCATCTGTAACGGCTTCCAGGTGCTGGTGCGCGCCGGCCTGCTCCCCGGCACAATGTATGGGGATACGCAAGAAGAGAGCGTCATGAATGACGCCCCCACGACATCATCCGTAGGGGCGTCATTCATGACGCCCAAAGAGCGCCCGCTGGCCAGTCTGACAGAGAACGCTTCGGCTCGCTTTGAATGCCGCTGGGTTACATTGAGCGCGCTCTCAAGCCCCTGTATCTTTACACAGGGTATTGAACGGCCTATCGAACTACCGGTGGCGCATGGAGAGGGGCGTTTCGTCTTCACCGGCCAGATCAGCGACCTGCAAGCGCGCGGACAAATGCCGTTGATCTACACAACGCCCCGTGAGCAGGCCCCCGGCGAGGTGCGCTATCCCGCCAATCCCAACGGCTCATCCGGCAATATTGCGGGCGTGTGCAATGCGCAGGGCACCGTCTTCGGCCTGATGCCACATCCTGAACGCTACGTTCACGCGCTGCAACATCCTCTGCGCCGGGGCAACCTGCAAGGTCAGGGCGATGGTTTGCTGATCTTCCAGAATGCCTATCGCTACGCCAGTGAACTCGCGCATGGCCCTCGTAGGGGCGTGCTTCATCACGCCCTCCCACACGAGGAACACACCGAGGAAACGGCCAGAGCCTACGCGGTCAGTGGCGTGGATATCGCTGCTGCCGACCGCGCCAAGCGCATGATGTATAGCGCCGTGCGCGCGACACAGGGCAGCGATGTGCTGGCCGGCATGGGAGCCTTCGCAGGAGCTTTCAGCCTCAAACGCTTGCAGCGTATGCGCCAGCCCGTGCTGGTCGCCTCAACCGATGGGGTCGGCACCAAAACCCTGCTGGCGGCGCAGGCACAACGCTTCGATAGTATCGGGGCCGACCTCGTCAATCACTCCGTCAACGACCTGCTGACACAGGGCGCGCAACCCCTCTTCTTCATGGACTATCTGGCAATGGGCAAGCTGGAACCGGCGCAGGCCGCACAGATCGTGCGTAGCGTTGCCAATGCTTGCAAAAAGGTCGATTGTGCTCTGCTGGGCGGTGAGACGGCGGAGATGCCAGACGTCTACCTCCCTGGCGCGTTCGATCTGGCCGGTACCATCGTCGGCGTCGTTGAGCAGGACGAGATGATTACGGGCCAGACCATTCGCGCGGGCGACGTACTGCTCGGCCTGCCCTCTAGCGGCCTGCACACCAACGGCTATTCGCTGGCACGCCGTATCTTCGCTCCCTATCCACTAGAGACGGTCTTCCCCGAACTGGGCGAGTCGCTGGTAGATGCGCTGCTGCGACCCCATCGCTGCTACTTGCACGAAATCGAACAGTTGCGCACCTACTTAGCTGATCGGGGACGTTTTATTAAAGGATTGGCGCATATCACGGGCGGCGGCTTTGAGGGCAACGTCGGGCGCATTCTTCCACAAGGTTTACAAGCTGTGATCGAAACATATAAATGGAAGGTGCCCCCGCTCTTCCAACTGCTTGCCCGGCTTGGCCGCCTGTCACGCGAGGAACTATATCGCACCTTCAACATGGGCATCGGCATGGTCATCGTGCTGACACCCAAAGGCGCGCTTGAAGCTCGTAGCGTACTACCCGAACTATGCCCCGTCGGCTACATCACCGAAGGCGAAGGGGTGCGTATGGAATGGGGAGAAACAAAATGATTATAGATGAACCGACATTTGGCCCTTTGCTTGCAGAGGGCAAGACCAAACGTATCTATGCCTGTCCGGCAGATGATACGCTGGCCTACATGGTCAGCAAGGATCAGATTACGGCAGGCGATGGCATGCGGCGCAACGAACTGGTGGGCAAGTCGCGCTGGAGTACCATCACCACCGCCAACGTTTTTAGTCTGCTGAATGCTGCTGGTATCGACACACATTTTGTGCGACAGATTGACGAGGTGACATTGCTGGTACGCCGCTGTACCATGCTACCCATCGAGCATGTGCAACGTCGTCTCGCCACCGGCTCCTATCTCAAGCGCCATCCAGAGATCAGCGAGGGGACGCGCTTCGAGCCAGTGTTGATCGAAACCTTCCTGAAGGATGATGCGCGCCATGACCCACAAATCTCCGCCGAGGAGATCGCCAGCATGGGCATTGCCACATCGAAGGAGATTGCCGAAATGGCCGAGATGGGCCACAAGGTTTTCAACGTGCTTGAGCAAGCGTGGGCAAGATTAGATGTTACACTGGTCGATCTTAAGATTGAGTTTGGGCGTGATACAGCGGGCCATCTGCTCGTCGCCGACGTCATTGACAACGATAGCTGGCGGCTCTGGCCCGGCGGCGACAAGAGTCGTATGCTGGACAAACAGGTCTATCGCAACCTGCCCAACGTGACCGAGGCCGACCTGCAAGCCATCGCCGACCGCTACGCCCTGGTCGCCCGGTTAACCGCCCAGTTCACATCGTAGGGGCGTGATGAATCACGCCCTTTTTACCCGCTGATCCGATCAATCTGCCGATCCGATCAAAGGGCGTGGTGAATCACGCCCCTACGGGATAGCGTTATTCATGTAAGAGGAGAAAGAGATGGAACGGTTACGCGATGCTTGCGGAATCGTGGGTATATATGCACAACAGAATAAGGGGAATATTGATGTGCGCCAGTATCTCACCCTGGCGCTCACCGCTCTGCAACATCGCGGCCAGGAGAGCGCGGGGATGGCTGTCTATGACCGAGATGGACATATCGTGCATCGCGTCGGCATGGGCAAGGTACGCGAGGTCTTCTCCGACACCGGTACTGGCCTGCCCGCCTCTTGCTGTGGCATCGGTCACGTGCGCTACTCCACTACCGGCTCCAGTTGTGTGGAGAACGCCGGCCCCTTTGTCGTCGGCGGCAAAAGCGAACACTACGAGGCCATCGCTGTCGCCCATAATGGCAATTTAGTGAATGGCCCGGCTCTGCGCGCACTCTTCCCGGAGGATGCTCTCTCTTCTACCACCGATAGCGAGGCCATCGCGCTCCTGCTATTGCACGCGCAGGGTGAGTCACTGCGCGAACGCCTGATTAGCATTTTTCCCCTGCTGCGCGGGGCCTATAGCCTGGTGATGATGGCCGAGGGTAAGCTGTTTGGAGTACGCGACCCCTGGGGCATGCGCCCATTATGCGTCGGGCGCATCGACGATAGCTGGATTATCGCATCCGAGTCCTGCGCCTTAGAGCGTATCGGCGCAGACTTCGTATGTGATGTGCATCCCGGCGAACTTGTGACCATCGATGAGCAGGGCATGCGCGTGGAGAAACTCTTTAGCCACCCGCGTCAATCGCTCTGTGTCTTCGAGTATATCTACTTCTCAGATGCTACCAGCAAGGTCAACGGGCGTTATATCTATACCGTGCGCGAGTTGCTGGGCCGCGAACTGGCCCGTGAACATCCTGTCGAGGCCGACCTGGTCGTGCCGGTGCCGGACTCCTCTATTCCCGCCGCGCTGGGCTACGCCGCCGAATCCAAAACGCCCTTTGGCCTGGCCATCATCAAGAACCGCTATAGTGATCGCTCGTTCATCAAGCCCGATCAGCGCCTGCGCCAGATGGAGGTAGACCTGAAATTCAACCTGGTGCGCCCGCATATCGAGGGCAAACGTCTGGTGGTGGTCGATGACTCCATTGTGCGTGGCAACACCATGAAGCGCCTGGTCGCGGCTCTGCGCCGTGCAGGCGCAAAAGAGATTCACCTGCGTTCCAGCGCACCGCCCTTGCGCCATCCCTGCTACTTTGGTATTGATATTCCGCAGGAGGAGGAACTGATCGCCGCAGGCCGCACTGTGCAGGAGGTTGCAGACTATATCGGTGTCGATAGCCTGGGCTACCTCAGCATCCCCGGCCTGGGCCGCGCCATTCATGCCGTCAACGAGCCGAATGGCGCGCTCGACCAGGTCAGCGCGCGTCGTGTACTACACAACGAGTTTTGCTACGGCTGCATGGAGAAGTCGGGCTGGCCTTTCAATCCAACTGAGCAACTGCACATCATCCGCCCGCCGCTGCGCCGCGATATGGCGCGCACGGGTCAATAATGCCTTGTCAGCAAGAGGGAAAGAAACATGCGTGTACTGGTTATTGGTTCGGGGGCGCGCGAACATGCCCTGGTCTGGAAGCTGGCACAGAGCAGTCGCGTTAGCCATATCTATGCCGCACCGGGCAACCCCGGTATGCTACCCTATGCCGAGTGCCTGCATCTTGCCACCAGTCAGTTCGATGAACTGGCCGCTTTCGCCGAGAAACACCAGGTTGACCTGACCGTCGTCGGCCCCGAAGACCCGCTGATTAACGGCATCAGCGACTATTTCCGCCAGCGTGGCTTGCGCGTCTTCGGACCGGACAAAGCCGGGGCCGCGCTCGAAGGCAGCAAGGTCTTCGCCAAAGAGATTATGACGGCGGCAGGTATTCCGACAGCGCAGCACCGTACCTTCACTCAAGCCAGAGATGCACTGGCCTACCTGGATGAGCACGGCGCGCCCGTCGTAGTCAAGGCAGATGGCAGTGCCGCCGGTAAAGGCGCTATCGTTGCATTAGATATGGACACTGCGCGCAAAGCTATTCAGCAGATCATGGTAGACCGCATTTTTGGCGCTGCCGGTGATGCTGTAGTAGTCGAGGATTATCTGCAAGGCGATGAAATCGGCTCAACAGCTATCTGCAATGGCACACACTATCTGCCCCTGATCCTCTCGCAAGATCACAAACGCGCGCTCGACGGCGATCAGGGCCTGAATACCGGTGGCATGGGTGTTTACGCCCCCTTGCCTTTTGTGGAGAAGGAGCAGGAGGCATATATCTGGCGCAATATCGTCGCCGCCACGCTCAGCGCGCTAAAACAGCGCGGTATTCACTTCACAGGTGTCCTCTACTCCAACATTATGCTCACCGAACGCGGCCCGATGGTGCTGGAACACAATACGCGCTTCGGCGACCCGGAGACACAGGCATTTATGCTGCTTATGCGCGAAGACTTGATGAACGTGCTGGACTTCGCCGAAACTATGCCAGTCAAGCTTGAGACGCTCTGGCACCCCGGCTACGCGGTCAGCCTCTCCATCGCCTCCGGCGGCTATCCCGAAAAATACCAATCGGGCTTCCCCATCAGCGGCATCGAGGAGGCCAACCGTCTGGAGAATGTCCACGTCTTTCACGCTGGCACTGCGCTCAAAGAGGGCCGACTCGTCACTGCCGGAGGGCGCGTCCTCAGCGTCGTCGCGCGCGGGGCAAGCCTGCAAGAAGCCGTACAGCGCGTCTATGAAGCGGCGAAATATATCCATTTTGAAGGCATGCACTATCGCAAAGACATCGCCAAACGCGGCTTACAAGCGGTATAGAAAATTGTAGAAGACAGAAAGTATGAATAGACAGCCACAAGATACGCCTACCCGCCCATTGCGCATCGCCGTTCTCGTCTCTGGCAGTGGAAGCAACCTTCAGGCATTGATTGA
>DAOTVZ010000292.1:0-11767 GCA_034436045.1 Ktedonobacteraceae bacterium
TCCTTGAACGCTCAAAGAGGTATTTTCTCAAACTAAACGTAAATTGATCTGCAAGCAAAGACAGAGGCACAATAAAACCGTTCCAACCATTTGGTCGAACAACTGCAAATGCTTGCGCAACAAATAAACGATATAAATTAATGCGATACCCTAAGGCAGGCTTTAGGTGAGAGGTGGCTTGAAGATAGGGTAACTCATCAATTTTACTGCCTCTATCTTCTTCTGACAACTCATCATACGGCGGGTTGCCGATGACGGCATCGAAGCCGCCGTCGGGCTTGCGCTGCTCGCGGTTGAAGAAGACTTCGGGGAACTCCAGCTCCCAGTGGAAGAAGCGTTTGCGTTCGGCCAACTGCTCGGCCTGCTCGATGGCTGCCAGATCGGCCTTATCGATGTGGCTATAGTTCCCCTCCACGATGGCTTCGGTACACATGCGCGTCATCTGTTGCGCACCCTTGACGCCAAAGTATTCGCTGACCCACGTGTTGAGCAGGCGCTTGAAGGGGGCCAGGGCGTCGTAGGCGCGGCGATACTCGCGGCGCGACTCGGCCACCTCGCTGGCCGTGATGTCCGCGCGTTCGCTGACGCGGCGCATCAATTGCGTGGCATCGAGCAGGTAGGCGAACTGGTTGCTCCACAGGCTCGCGCTGAGCAATTGCTGCACATCGGCCACGTTGCCGCCGATCAGCGAGTTGCCGCACTTCATGTGGTGATCCAGGAAGGAGAGCGGCGCGCCCAGCGTGAAGCAGTCCAGCCAGAGACTGACCTTCGCCAGTTCCACCGCCATCTGATTGAGGTCTACACCGTAGATGCAGCTTTTCAGCACGCGCCGCTTGAGCAGGTTCAGGTCGGTCAGCTTGCTCATATCAATCGTCACGCCCTGCCGCTCCATCTCTTCCTGGATTTCGCGCCGAGTCTCCGCCAGTTCGTGCAGCACGGGACGCCATTTGAAGGATGTCAGGAACTTTGCCATCTGGTCGGTGATGTAATCGACGGCTTCGACCAGAAAATGCCCGCTGCCCATCGCGGGGTCCAGCACGCGCAGGTCAAAGAAGAGACTATTTAGGCGCTTGCTATACTGAATATAGGTAGCTTGCTCAGGGGAAACAGCGCCCCTGACAATCAAGCTCTGTTTCTTGAGAGCAGTGGCCTTATTGCGCTCCGCCTTCAGATGTTGCTCGGCCTCCCTGAAAAGCGGACGCAATACCTCTAACCGCTCCTTGAGTACGGGGCCGACGGTCTGCTCGACGATATACTTGACAATGTAGTCAGGTGTGTAGTAGCTGCCCGTGGCCTTCCTCTCGCGTCTGTCATTCTCCAGATAGAGGTCGCCGGGTGCCAGCGACCTCTCCCCCCCATCTTTGCCGCGCAGGGGTTTCAGGTTCTTCTGCTGTGCTTCGCGCGCGGGAATAATCTCCTCGGTTTTCTTGCCGCGCACGTAGACCATCTTCTCTGGCGCGATGCGCAGCTTGAACTCTAACAGTCCCTCATAGATGCTGCCCAACTGACGCACGCCCAGGCTCTTATAGTCGATGAAGACCAGTTCCTGCGTCTTCTCGTCCACGTCGCGCGCCATGCGATCCAGGCCCAGCGCCAGTTCGCGGTCGGGTATCTTATGCGTCGCCAGGAAGCGCGCCACCTCGGCCTCTGGCGAACGATCATCCTCGTCGGGCGCGGTCATGAAGAGGCCGCCGTTATACACCGGCACGTTCAGCGCGGCATCGCCCTTATCGACCGCCGCGAACAGCCGTTGCAGGCGCTCATACAGTTCCACACTCATTGCGCCATAATGCCGTTTGATGCGTTCCTCTGCCTCGCTCTCCACATTTTTCGCGCGTTCGGCAATCTCGCGCTTGATGCGTTCCAGGCTATACTGTCCATAGCCGATCTCTTCGCGTAGCGGCAAGAGATCGCGGCTCTCGGCGTAGAGCAGGAAGAGCAGGCGATAGAGGAAGGTCAGCGTGCCGCTAAAGAACGGCTCCAGCGCGCGCTGCCGCTCTTCCTCTGTCAGTGTCTCCCACGCCGGTAAGAGGCCGTTGCGCCGCGCGTGGGTCAGGAAGCCGCGCGCGAAATGCAGGAAAATCTCATCAAAGACGCGGTTCTTCAAATTCTCGCCCAGTTGATGCGCGTAGCGCTCGCTCTCCGCCATCAACGTATCCAAAAGACACGCTCCCGCCGTGTCGCGTCCAAAGGCGGCGGCGCGGAAGAACAGCCACCAGTAGAGATACGCCTGCTCGCGTTCGGTGTCGGGCAAAACCAGCGTCTCTTCCAGGTCGATCTCGTAATAGTTGGTGGCGCGGCTGTGCGCTCTGGCCGCGTAGAGCCGCCACAGCTTGCCGTTGGTGACGATGGCCCAGCTTGCCACACCGGAGTCGAGCAGCGTGACGACGCTGGCACCGGGGTTCTCGTCCGGCGTCTCCTCGTCGCGCTCGTCGCGCCCATCCAGGTTGCGGCCCCAGCGATAGGCCAGACAGAGCGCGAGCGGCGCTGCATCATGAGCGGCATCCTGGGCATAAAGCAGATAGGTGGGGGTGACGGGACTCTCCGCGCCGGACTTCTGGGCTTTCCCGCGCACGTAGCGGAAGCCCAGGCGACTCAGCGTCGGCTCCAGCAGTTTTTCGCGGATGATTGCCGTTGTTTGAGGCAAGTCACGC
This sequence comes from Ktedonobacteraceae bacterium, assembly GCA_034436045.1. Lineage (GTDB taxonomy): Bacteria > Chloroflexota > Ktedonobacteria > Ktedonobacterales > Ktedonobacteraceae > H111-94. The sequence goes on from DAOTVZ010000292.1 coordinate 2,655, forward strand.
ACACCGGCATAGAGGCCGCGTAAAGAGCGGAAGCCCTGCGCGAGCGCGGGATTTTTCTCTTCCTGCCGCCATACGCTTTCCTGCGGCAGCCGCCGTGTCAAATAGTAGTCGGAGAAGAGGGCGCGATTATTGAAATATTGTTCGCTCCACTCGGCGGTTTCGTAGGCGCTGAGCAACTTCTCGTACTGGGCAAAGATATCCGACGCGGTATAGCTAAAGCGGCGCAGGACGCGCAGAGCCACCGTTGTGGGATTGCGGCGCTGCACGGTCAGGATGTGCGGATACACAACGACCTGTTTGGGGGCGGGCACGAGTTCAGCAGGCAGGCCATCCAGTGGCGTAGTCTGCGTCGGTTCGCTGCTATAGCGCTGCACCAGCACAAATTGCAGTTCTTCATAGGGATGGCGCATGTCGATCAGCACCAGCAGATAGTCGCCGGGGCGGTTGCGGAAGGCGCGTACCAGCGCCTGCGTCAGCGCCATCGTGACCGACTTCATCTCGAACAGATAGACCTCGAACCAGTGATCCTGGCTTGCCACGCGCTCAATATGCGTAATCGCATTCCTCAGATTCTCGTTTGTGATGCCCATTGCATCAATCTGCTGTACCAGCCGGGCATTGGTGTCATAACCGAGATCGGCAAAAAAGGCCACCAGTGCGTCGCGGCTGGCAAGTTCCTGAATCCGTGCGCGGTTCAAATCGAGATCATGGGCGAGCATGAAAACGTCCCTTCCTCATTCGTCAAACTTCATTATTCCATCCGTACAAGTGTATATGGCGCTGTAGTGGTTATAGTCTAGCGTATTTATTGTTTCCATGCAATAGCAAGGAGAGCGCGCGACAGGACAGCCGTGAGCAGGCATTCCTCGTGGGGCCTTGTCTTGCTCGCTATCCAAATAGAGGGAACTATCTGCATTCACCCTTCGTCTAATATACAGGCAGCATCGTTTGCAACGCGGTCATCATGCAGTTGTTGTTCAGAGGAGGCGTAGCGAGATGCAAATACAAGATCAACCGCTTGATAATAAGCAGTCACAACCATCTACGGCACAGAAACCTGCACCACGACGGGGCTTCACTCAGGTTGGAGCCGCGATTGGCGTTCTCCTCATTATTGGATTGACTATTGGACTACTTGTATGGCGCAGAGCCGATCAACAACCATCTATGGCTAACACAGATCATGGGACAACACGAGGCGCATGGACACTCGTGCTGCAAGGCTATAGCATCCAATCACTGGTGGCTGCACCAGGACAGCCATCGACTTTGTATGCCTGTGCGAGCAAGCCAGCACCACAGGCTCCCGGCGTTGTTACCTCGTTGCCTCATTTTGCGCTCCTGCGTAGCAGCGATGGCGGCATGCACTGGCAGCAGCTCAACACACAGATGCAGCTTGTGAACCAGTGCCAGCTTGCCGTCAGCCCCACGAACAGCAATGACCTCTATCTGATCAGCCAGAACACCTCAGCCGCCGCATCCGCGAATCTGTTTTATAGCAATGACGGCGGACAGCACTGGGCAACGATTACGCCAACACTGATCATAAACGGCCAGATAAGCAAGACCCCCTGGAATGTGCATCAACTCAGCATTGTTGGCAGCACATTGTTTGGCATACAGCCCACCCAGGGTGTCCTCAACCCGCCGCCGGGGCAGACATGGCCCTCGCGTCTCTACACGCAAATGCGCCTCGTCAAGAGCAGCGACGGCGGTCAGAACTGGACGATTGTGGATGGCTACTTCAACCAGGACACGCTGGGCGTGACCGATTACGCGGTCGATCCGCACAATTCACAGATCATTTACGAAGTAGTCTCTACCCCGTACTGGCTCATCGGCCCCGTGCAGAGGCCAACAGAGGGAAAGATCGTTCGCGGCACACTGCTGTACAAGAGTGCAGACGGCGGTGCCACGTGGCAACAATTGCTCTCCAATCTACCCTTTGGCAGCAAAGTACAGCTTGCCAGTAACAGGCCATCCATCGTCTACGCCGGAGGCTCTATCGGCCCCATACCACTGGTCGCAGGTGGGACGGCACAGACACCCCCGACAGTGAACGGCAATTTCAACGTGCAGGTCAGCCAGGATGGTGGAGCAAGCTGGCAGTACATCAGCCGACCAACACACCTCATCTCGGTGCAGAACTGGTTCGTCGGCCCAAATGGCACGCTTTACGTCTCCTCTGGCTACACACAGTTTGGCACAGCCGTCGTCACGCAAGGAACGGCAACCCTGGTGGGCACCGTGATCGTGCCACAAGGAACCGCGTCCGGCACCAGCACTGGCCCACAGAATACTACCGGCAATACGCGGAGCATTACCAATAGCGGTGCAGGCGCGCAGGTACCGACCGACGGGCAACCGACACCTGCCCCGACGCCCGCTACTGCGCCCATGATCGAGCGCTATGACCTCGCCAGTGGTCGGTGGAGCGCGCTACCGCAGGCCCCCGCCTATGGCACGCTTATCGCCGTCACCCCTGCTACTCAGGGTCACGATGTTCTGTGGGTACAGGTTATGAACAACAAGTACGCCGCACTCTATCGCTACGTATAAGCCCATCTTTTATTCGTTATCAAAGGCTAAAGTTCAGTTTTCATGACTATTACACGAAGTTCTAGTCATGTTACCTTCGGTCAGGCATATACGTAGGAACTGATGGTGATAGATTTTCCAAAGAATTCCATGAACTTTTTCGTTCTAATCTGAAAGTAGATGTGGGATATGTAGTGATATTCCCTGTAGAGAGCAGGCCAATGCCATAGAGCAAGAACTGGACTGGCATTGACCTGTTCACCTGTTACGTAATGAGGAGAGGAATGCACGTATGCAACAAAACGACTCTATACCATCCCAGCACATGTATACTCCGGCGGTCGGCATCACCCGCATCACGGCCAAACATGCCATGGGCAAGGTGTTCGTCACCTCGACCGATGCACCAGATCGTATCTGTGGCATCGCGCGCCGCATTGGCTACACGGGCAAGCAGGACAATGATCTTGCTATCTACCGTCTAAAGGTCAGATCAGACCCCTCGGCTCCTGTAGTCACGTTACCTAAACTATTTGTTGTCGATGGTGGCATCTTCGTCGATTATGAGCAATGGAGTATGAAAAGTCGGCTCTAAGTGATAATGTCTCCATAGTATTCAAGTTTTATTAAATCTTGTATTGTGCCAAACCTTCGTCTGAACACCTGTAGCTGCATCAGCGCCCACCGGCACAGGTTCTCTAGCTTACCCACTTCATACGTCTCAGCATCATTCTTTTTGCCGTTCCCAGATGCAGCATCCGACAAAACGAGCGCTTTATCTCGGCGCTAGCTGGTGGCATGCTGGCCTTCTACGGTATAATATCTTCTCTGGTCAAAGTTTGCCTGATACGCTATGATAAACAGAGATAGATGTTAGCGATCAAGCAATTCCTGTATGCATGGTGAGGATATCCGTCGATGGCAATCGAGAGCGAGGCTGAATGCGAGGCAACGATTAGAAGCTGGCCTGCTCCGCATCCGCATGATCTATGGTTTTTGCTGCTGGTGCTGCTGATGGGATTGGGCAGCGTCTTCGCATTCTCGCGCCTGGGCGTGGCACTCACGCAGCCCGCCATCGGCACCACTACCAGACTGGCGCAGGAACAACTCTATTCTTTTCCCTCGAATACCGGCTTGATGCAGCCCGCCATCGATGCAAAGGGCGTGCTGTGGGTTGGCGAGATGTACGCTAACCGTCTGGGTAGCATCGATACCAATACCGGCGCGGTGAAAGAATGGCAGGTGCCACACGGCAACGATGGCATCATGGATGTCACCATCGGCCCCAATGGCCATGTCTGGTATGTCGAGCAGGACGCCAATTATATCGGCAGTTTTGATCCGGTTACGCAGCACTTTCAGGTCTTCCCGCTGAATAAATGCAATGGACGGGATGTTGGGCCACAAGACCTGCAATTCGACGCTCAAGGCAACCTCTGGTTTACCGGTGCCAGTAGCGGCTGTATCGGCGTTCTGCACCCTGCCAGCGGCAAGATACAACTCTGGCCGGTTCCTGCGCCGCGTCCAGGTATAGAGGCTCTGCCCTACAGCCTGACCGTCACCCATACCGGCGCTGTCTGGTTCGGCTATCTCTCCGGCGGCACTATCGGGCGCTTTCACCCCGACACCGGCCAGACACAGCTCTACCACTTGCAAAAGCCGAATGTGCAGATATTCTCGATGGACGCGGATGCCCAGGGCCGCATCTGGTTCTCCGAGATGATGCCCGGCGCACTAGGTATGCTTGACCCCAAAACGGGGCATATCACCCAGTTGCCGGTACCCGCTACCGATGGCGAACCCGCCGCCATGTATGAACTGGTTGTGACGCACAACGGCACCGTCTGGTGCGTCAATAGCGGCTCAGATACCCTGGTCGCGTATGAGCCGACGAAGAATCACTATACCATCTTCAAACTGGCCAACCTGACCGGCGCTCCCTACGGCATCACGCTGGACACCCACAACTACCTGTGGGTCACATATTCGGGCACGCAGGAGAACGCTGTCGGCAAGATCAAGGCCAGCCTCTCATAGCGTACCGGCGAAGATGCTCAACAACCCGACACACATTAAGATCGCCAGACCCAGCAGGGCCTCGCGGTGCAACCAGACTTCCATGCGAATCGCCAGCGAACGCGCCTGCGGTGAGATACGTCCGTTATCCTCACTCTCAACGATTTCCTCATGAAAATCATGAGCCGACGCTTTCTGGTTGGCAAGACGGGCGCTGGCCTCTACAGGCACACGCTGCGGCGCGTTTTCTTGCTGTAGCAACAGGCGGGCCAGACGCGGGCGCAGAGAGAAGGCGTGATAGGCGCTGATGGCGACCATGACCAGGAAGAACAGTATCTTGGTTGCCAGCACCTCGCCATAGAGCGTTGTGACAAACTGCATGATCGAGGTGAAGTGAATGCTTGTATTGAGCGAACCGGTGGTGGCGAGCAGAAGCGCGCAGATCATCGCCAGGGCGCTAAAACGCGGCAGACCCAGCGCCAGCACTCGTGCGTGCTGCCGTTCATTCAACCTGCTGAGCGCAGGGATAAGCGCGAAGCCGATATAGAGCAAGCCACCCACCCACGCCGCATTGCAGATCAGGTGCAGCATGTCTACACTCAACGAATAGGGCAGTTCGGCGTTGGGGACAGCACTGGCGTGGCCGGAGAGCGCGAAGGCCAGCAGGAGCGCGAAACCCAGCAGCAATTCGGCCCGTCCTGACCAGGAACGTTGTCGCCAGCCATCCAGTAGTTGCTGTGGAAGATGAGGAATGTTGCGCAACACGACAAGTACTGCGTGCCACCAGTCAGGAATAGCCATGAGAGCTTCTGCTGATGGGCGCGACCTTTCCACTCGTCGTTGCCGCGACCAGCCCTTGTCTTCTGCCAGGAACAGCAAGACGAGCGCGAACATGACCACGATCTGGCGCATCCACCAGAAAGTGCCAAAGTTGCTGCCGAAGAGAACGGCCTGCCACGCCGAAAGTTGCCCCAACTGCGACCAGCCACCTGCGTATTGGGCCACCAGCGAACAGACCAGCCCGATATTGGCGACCCACACCAGATAGAGGGCCATCTGGGCCAGACGCTGAAAACGCCGCTCCGCACCACGCCCGGCAGCCGCCAGATCGGCATCGTTCTCCGCGTTGGGCACCAGTATCCAGGTCTCCCAGATCAGGCCCCCAACCCACAGCGTCATGCCGAGTAACGCCAGCCAGGTAGTGATGGCCTGCACGATGGTTGGCCCATCCAGCGTATAGCCGCTCTTGTTCGCGCCCCCTGGCCCGCCCGGCAGCAACGAAAGCGGCGTGCCACCACCCACCACGCGGAAGGTGAACGAGCCTTGCGTCACATGGCCGTCATCGGCGGATTGCGCCACCCACAGCACGGTATAGGTGCCCCCAGGCAGCGAAGAGGGTAAGGCCACACTCATCTCGCGCGGATTAGTCGAACTAACCACGCTATCCTGCATATTAACCTGCTGCTGCTGCGCATTATCTACGATAATATGTGAGGTAGCAGGGATGATCCTTTCATCGAACCAGATAATTACTTGCTTAGGCGGTGTCTGCAAGACGGCATTGTTAGCCGGTTCCGTCTCTACCGGCAGCGCATGCAGAGTACGCGCCTGCGCTACCCCTGTCGTCAGTTGCAACATCCCCAGGGGAAGATAGCTCAGCAATGCCAGAGTGACGCCCAGCACCAGGGCCAGCAAAACATTGGAAGCGCTTCTGCTCACGCGCGCGACACGAGCCACAGGCCGGACGGCATAAATCTGCGTCCCTACGCGCTTCCTTTGAACCTTCTTGTATCGCTTGCCGGTCATTTCCCTCGCAGACCCCCGTTACTTACACGAAAAGTGATGCCAATCTCCTGCTCATATGGTAACGCAGCATGTGCAATCCTGCCAGTACGTCTGAACGTGACCGGTTTGTTAACCGCCCCTCTGTTGCATAGTTGGTTATACGTGGTACACTGCTTTTGGATAAACGATAAAGGCGTCGTTAACGTTATCACCGCTGAGTTTACAGCTTTTCTGCATATAATATAAAGCTTTTTGTAGGGAGGACGGCATGCCAAAACTTGAGCAGCGGCGTATCGACTTGCTGCATCGCTATTGGAACGCTGCTAACTACCTGACCATCGGACAGATTTACCTGCAAGACAATCCTTTACTCAAGGAACCATTACGCCCGGAACACATCAAGCCGCGCCTGCTTGGCCACTGGGGCACCTCGCCAGGGCTAAGTTTCATCTATGCTCACCTTAACCGGCTCATTGTTGACCATGATGTGAACATGATCTACCTCACCGGGCCGGGGCATGGCGGCCCCGCTATCGTTGCGAACACCTACCTGGAAGGCACCTACACGGAGATTTATCCGCACGTGACGCAGGACACGGCGGGCATGAAACGCCTGTTTCGCCAGTTTTCTACCCCCGGCGGCATTCCCAGTCATGTCAGCGTGCCCACACCCGGCTCCATCCACGAGGGCGGTGAACTGGGCTATGTCCTCAGTCACGCCTATGGAGCCGCCTTTGACAATCCCGACCTGATCGTTACAGCGGTTATCGGCGACGGTGAGGCGGAGACGGGGCCGCTCTCCGGCTCATGGCAAAGCATCAGTTTTTTGAATCCCGTGCGAGACGGCGCGGTATTGCCCATTCTGCACCTCAATCAATATAAAATTTCCGGCCCTACGGTGCTGGGACGGGCCAGCGACGACTCCATTCGTCAACTACTCTCAGGCTACGGCTACGAGGTGTTTTTCATCGAAGGCGACGATCCGCAAACCATGCATCGAGACTTCGCCGACCTGCTCGATACCTGCTATGCCCGCATCCGTAGCTATCAAGAAGATGCGCGTCAGCATGGTTTTAGCAAGCGCCCGGCGTGGCCCGTCATCGTCATGCGCACGCCCAAAGGCTGGACAGGCCCCAAAGAGGTCGATGGTGTGCCAATTGAAAATACCTTCCGCTCCCATCAGGTACCGATCACGGATGTCAAAACCAATCCTGAGCACCTGGCCATGCTGGAGCAGTGGATGCGCAGCTACAAGCCGGAGGAACTGTTCGACAGCAATGGTCGTCTGCTGCCGGAACTGGCGGCGTTGCCCCCACGTGGCGACCGGCGCATGAGCGCCAATCCGCACGCCAACGGCGGCAAACTGCGGATTGACCTGGATATTCCGCCAATGGAAGATTACGCCATAGAGGTGTCTAAACCGGCCACCGAGCGCCACGAGTCTACCCGCCAGTTGGGAAAGATGATGCGCGATATCTTCACGCGCAACAAGCAGCAGCAGAACTTCCGTCTCTTCTGCCCCGACGAAACTAACTCGAACCGTCTGGGCGATGTCTTCAGCGTCGAGAATCGCTGCTGGATGGAGCCAACCATCGCCATCGACGATCATCTTTCGCCGGATGGGCGCGTGATGGAAGTGCTGAGCGAGCAGCTCTGTCAGGGCTGGCTGGAAGGCTATTTGCTGACCGGGCGGCACGGGCTGTTTGCTAGCTACGAAGCCTTCGCTATGGTTTCGGCCTCGATGACGGTGCAACATACCAAGTGGCTGGAGGAGGGCATTAAGCTGGACTGGCGCGTCCCTATCTCCTCGCTCAACATCCTGCTCACCTCGACCTGCTGGCGCAATGACCATAATGGCTTTAGCCACCAGGGACCAGGATTGATCGATACCGTGCTTTCTAAAAAAGGCGCGGTCGCGCGCATCTACCTGCCGCCGGACGCCAATTGCCTGCTCTCTGTCGCCGACCACTGCTTCCGCAGCCGCAATTATGTCAACCTGATCGTGATTGACAAGCAGCCGCAATTGCAGTGGCTCAACATGGAAGAGGCAAAGGCACACTGCGCACGCGGTATCTCAACCTGGCACTGGGCCAGCAACGATGATGGCCTTGAGCCGGACGTGATCCTGGCCTGCGCGGGCGATATTCCTACGCAGGAGACGGTTGCCGCCGCCTGGTGGTTGCGCCATCACCTGCCTGAACTCAAAGTGCGCGTCGTCAACGTCGTGGACCTGATGGCACTGTATCCACAACAGTTGCATCCACACGGTATACCGGAGGCAACTTTCATACAGCATTTCACCGAGCATCAGCCCGTCGTCTTCGCCTTTCACGGCTACCCACGCGCCATTCACGAGATCATCCACGGGCGCACAGACACGCCACGCTTCCACGTGCGCGGCTTCAACGAGCAGGGCACCACGACCACGCCCTTCGACATGGTCGTGCTGAATAGCATGAGCCGCTATCATCTCTGCATCGAGGCCATGCGCCGCGCCACGCGCGTTCACAAGCTCACCGCGCCACTCATCGCCGAGTGTAATAACATGCTGGCAAAACATCACGCCTATGTGCGCGAACACCTGGAAGACATGCCCGAAGTACGCGATTGGGTCTGGACAGACTAAAGGAATAAAATGTCTATGAACGGCCCCATGTGCAATAACGTTGAGGCATCATTGCGCATGGGGCCGTTCATGGGTATTGCATTCCTTTCCTTTTTTAGAGACCGGCATTATCCAGCACATCGAGGGAGATGGCCGACCAGTCCATCTC
>DAOTVZ010000293.1:0-14735 GCA_034436045.1 Ktedonobacteraceae bacterium
CAACGGCTGTATCGCTTATAACGCAGCTAAATACGCCGATGGGGGGGTTAATTATTACCTGGCAGGCATTCAATCTGACGACAGTACGTTATCCTATATCCAGCAGAACATCAACATGAACGTTACCGCTATTCAGCAAGACATGCAATTGGTGCAGAGCGCCTGGCAACAGTTGCAAGATGCAGTCAGCGCCTATACAGCAGGCACACCGACAGCATCGTTCAGCAATCAGGAAGTCATGCAGGCGTTGCAGATGGCGCAGAATCAAGTCACCAGCGTGCAGGCCCAGCTCAAAAACGCCCAGACGCGCGCCACACAATACGATAATGAGGCCAACCAGCTCAAGCAGCAGGCTGACACGCTCCTCAATAACATGCATTGTACATCGTCTACCATCCCGTAGGAGCATTACCGATCAACCAGGGCGCGGGTCAGGTAGACAATGGTAACGAACGTGCGATAGAGATCGAGCAGGTTATCGCCAACGATTCTGACGGTGCGCGTGGCAACCCGCTCGACGCCACGAATCCACAGCGCCATCTCTGCCATATCCGCGACCAGGAAGGTAATCTCGACGGTTACAGGCAATTTGAACTCCGGTGGGCGCATGCTGCTGCTCTCGCTGACGGCACGCGCCGCGCCGCTGCGCAACATTTCACAGGCTACAGTAGGATGCAGATGTGTGGCTGCAAACCGTCCTAGCGACTCTTTCACTACAACCTTTATCGCTTGCGGTGCGATCAATTCGGCCTCCTGAGCCGTCGTGGAGTCGCCACTGACAAAAATAATCGGCACCCCGTAATGTGCCGCGACCAGTGCATTCAGGCCGGACTCGCCCACCACCTCGCCATTGATGCGTACCTCCCAGATCGCACCCGGATTATAGGTATGCGATAGCACTGCATGCGATGCACCTATCGAGCCATGATAGCTGACAAAACAGATGCCATCGAAGCTGGCATCTAACCCCTCCATCATATAGAGCGGCTTATGCCGTCCACTAATCAACGTAGCACGTCCATACAGGTCCTGCGGATGCAGGTTGCGCATGGCATGGTGGGCATCATTGACCACAAATTCGCTCGCACCAGCATCCATCGCGCCCGCAATCACCGCATTGACCTCGGCAGTCAACAGTTTGCGTCCCTGCTCATACTCCGCGTTCCCCTCTATGATCTGTTCCCAGGCCACAATGCCACTTGTTCCTTCAAAATCCGTTGAAAGATACAGCTTCATCTCTGCTACTTCCTCTTCTGTTAATCTTAATTTACGCGCTGATAAGCCGGGCCGCCAGCAGCACGACAGATATCAATGCTGGCTTGCCGCCCTGTTTTGGCCCAATACTGCTCGTGAACGGCTTTGGCGAGCGCCTCTACCGCTGGCGAACGCACCAGGTTAATGGTACAGCCACCAAAGCCGCCGCCCATCATGCGCGCCCCCAGCACACCCGGTACCTGTCGTGCAATCTCAACCAGCGTATCCAGTTCTACACTACTGACCTCGTACTCATCGCGCAGACCAGCGTGTCCCTGCCAGAGAATAGCCCCTACCGCTTCCATATCATCCTTCTCCAGCAAACACACTACTTCCAGGACACGCATATTCTCAGCAATCACATAGCCAGCACGGCGGCGCAGTACTTCCGGCAACAACTGTGCATAGCGCTGGAACTGCTCAGGAGTTATATCGCGTAAGGCTTTAATCTGCTGCGCGCCGCTATTCTGTGGTTCATGCGCTATAATCAGTTCACGTAATAGCGCGGTCGCCTCTTCACATTGTTGCCGACGCTCATTATAGGCAGAATTCGCCAGTTCACGACGCACACCAGTATCGATAACTACCAGCGCGATATCGGGCGCGTTAAAGGGCAAATAACGATAATCTAACGAGCGGCAGTCCAGCAGCGTGGCCTTGCCCGGCTTTCCCAGGCACGAAGCGGCCTGATCGAGAATACCACTGCGCAAGCCTGAAGCGAGATGCTCGGCACGCTGGCAGAGAGCCGCAACCTGCAAAGGCGTATAGGTAGCCCCTTCAGGGGCAATCGTAAAGCTCTCCCCAGAAAAGAGCGCACAGGCATAGGCCGTCGCAACTTCCAGCGCCGCCGACGAACTCATGCCGCCGCCCAGTGGCACGTCCCCATCTACTACGGCATCAAAACCGGACAGCCTTCGGCCATCCTGCACCAGTTGCGTCACCACACCCAGGATGTAACGCGCCCACCCTGGCAAAGATTGGCGCTGCTGCTCAAAGTTTCCCGGCAAGCCTTCCAATGTAAACTGCGCATATTGTTTGAAATGCTGCGACCACAGGCGCACGGTCGCATCATAGCGACTGCGACCGGCGAAAGCTGCGACGCGATCTACCGCCAGAGGCAACACAAAACCATCATTATAATCCGTATGCTCGCCAATGAGATTCACCCGTCCTGGTGCCCAGGCCACACCCATTCGACTGGAATAACGCCCCTCGTCTTCACCATAAAAAGCCGCCGTAAAACTTTCTATCGCCCGTTGGGCAGGCACAGGCAACAACGCAAAATCCACCATACCAGCTATCCCTTCGTAATACTTGCTATCGCCTCACGCAACTCCTGCGCTTTCTGAGAGGGCAGCGAGTCGTTCGTCCATAGCCCCCACAACGACTCGGAAGATGCGGCGAATTTTAACTTTCCTGGCGCGCGCCCAACGGCAAGAATTTCGACATGGAAATGGAAACGTTCGTCGGCCAGTTGATGTAAGCCCAGCATATAGGGCATGGGAGCCATCGCCCCATCGAAGAGTGCATTATAACCATGCACTACGCGCAGTAACATTGCCGCCAGATCATATAGCTCGTCATCCTGCATAGCTCCGATGTTAGCAACATGGCGACGCGGATACAGATGTGTTTCGTAGGGATAACGTACATAGGGTGGCAAAAAAGCCTGCCAGCTCGCGTTAGCCGCTACCTCGTAGTTCTGCTCGCTCATTTCCTGAGCAACGCGACAAAAGGGGCAGCCGCGCCGGGCATCATGCTCCAACACAACCGTCTCCATCTCCCGCTCCAGCGTTGGGGGAATGACAGAGATACCATACGCCTGTCCATGTGGATGATGCTGCGTCTGCCCAATCGCCTCACCACTATTCTCGAAAATCATCACTGTTGGGTAGCGGGTGATTAAATCGCGGTAGAGGTCGCGCCAGAGGTGCGTCACCGCCGCTACCTCATCGACTGTTAGCTGTGTAAAGGCCCTATGATGGTCACGATGATAGATAACGACATAAGCCTCGCCTATCGGCGGGCGTACTGGCGGAAAATCGTTAGGATGCAACCAGACCTGAGTGTCCGGCCCTACCCGCCCTTCGGTCACATCGGCGCAGAAAGGGCAAGCATCTGTCCCCTCACGGCGGCTCATACGGTGCGGCGCGTTGATCAGATATTGCCGCAAAATAGGATTCCAGATCAAGGGAGTTTCTTGTTCCATAGACTCCTCATCTCATGAATGATGATGACTTATCTGACTGCCCATCAGCACACAGCGGCCCTCGTGGGCCAGTGACTGCAACATGGCACCTTTATCAACACAGCCGCCGCGTCCATCGTCCGTATAGACCCACTCTTGCCATGTCTCCATATCGGTAAAGAGCGCCACAGCGACCGGCGCGAGCTGCATTCTTACCACCCGCATGATTTCCAGCGCATGCTCTATACCCGGTTCCAGTTGCTGGATCGGGGGTAAGCCTGCTTCGACAAAGGCATCCAATGTACGAACGGCACACACTTCCCCCGCTCTCACCTCAGCGACCCAGCCGACTTGCAACATCTCCTGCTCGTCGGCAGCCTTGCCGGATGCATTGGCCCACACGGCTACCACCAGTGTACAATGAGGCGGTAGCGTCCGTAAAAAACCCTCTATCTGCGCTTTGCTCCACCCATGCCAGCAGAAACTCTCATCTTGCTCAAGCTGCAAGGCGGCGTTCAGCAGAGGACGCATAGAATGCCAGAGGGGAGATTCGGCATTAATGACCGATAGTTCTTCAGCTAACACACATTTTCCTCATTTATCAGATATTGTGACCAGGGGTCAGAGGGGCGCTAAGGCGAGGCATCTACCCTGCTCCTGAAAAGTATACAACAGTTAATCTCCTTCATGCTATAATGCCTTCAGATTCTCAGACTTATACATCGGAGCATTGGTCCCCTCGCTCGCTACCAGAGCCGGGCGGTGGATGCCCCCCTAGTTAAAAATCGCAAGATACGCTATAATAACTAAGCCACTGGTAATAGCTCTACATAAAAGAGAACATGTAGTGGCAACGCCATAGCAGTTATCTTGATTATTCACATAAGGAAGGTAGAGAGCCGTGCCCTGGTGTCGATTTTTTGTACCCAAAATAGCGTCGTCCAATATACAAAAAGACGATCCTACGCTCAACGATCATATCATGTATGCCAAGTGCATTAAGGGTCATGTCCTACGCACAGCCGATGAGTGGTTGCTGTGCGAGAATCTGCCCGCGCCCGACGCAACCTGCTGGCAAGAGGGGGGCGATACGATCTTTTCGTTGCAGCTACGCAAACGCGCGCGCAAGGCCGATCAGCAAGAAGCGTCAACGGCGGCTAGAGGGAGTAGCCCAACCGCCTTGCCTCAGACCAGCAAATCCTGATTTGAGGCTCTATGGACATGTCCACGTCACAAGCAGCGCTGCCCTTGCCGCCAACAGCAGAACAGATAGCACAGGTACAACAGGCTCTGCTGCGCTGGTACGCCACCGAACAGCGCGACTTGCCCTGGCGCAATACCAGCGATCCCTATGCTATCCTTGTGTCTGAAATTATGCTCCAACAGACACAGGTAGAGCGCGTTCTACCTAAATATCATCAGTTTCTGGCCGCTTTTCCGACGCTGGCAGCGTTGGCCGAGGCCCCCACAGCAGCAGTCATCTCCGCCTGGGTGCCACTAGGTTACAACACGCGCGCAGTGCGCTTGCAGGCCATTGCGCGCCAGGTGATGGTAGAGTACGCGGGACGAATACCGGACACGATAGACGAACTGCTCAAATTACGCGGTATTGGGCGCTACACCGCTGGCGCGATTGCCTGTTTTGCCTATCACAAGCAGGTCGCCACCGTCGATACCAATATACGCCGGGTTCTGCATCGTATCTTCCTGGGCCTGGAACATCCCGAACCCCGCCTGAAGGATACACAGGTACTGACGCTGGCAGAACAGGTACTACCGGATGGTGAGGCATACAACTGGAATCAAGCCTTGATGGATCTGGGAGCCACGCTTTGCACCAGTAACAATCCACAATGCACACACTGCCCCCTTCAAACTCATTGCCGGGCCTATCAAGAGATGGAGCAGTATAGTCTTTTTCCTTCGGGGGTCGTATTGCGTCAGTTGCGTAAGGTGGCCGAAAAGAAAGCGGGTTATCAGAGCCAGCCCTTTACCAGCACCAATCGCTATTTTCGTGGGCGCATCATCGATACATTACGCACCGTGTCTGCCCCACAACGCATGTCGCTGGCAACCCTGGGCCGCAAGATCAAAGCAGATTTTTGCGATGAAGACGTGCCCTGGCTACAGCAACTTGTGCAGAAATTAGCCAGCGATGGCCTTCTCGATGTCAGTGATGAGGGTGTGCGCCTTCCGTAAGACTGGCACAAACACGCTATTGCTGCTATCGTGTATACTAAAGCAGATATTTTCTTGCTACTATGTGTTCTCATCACTTATTGGAGGACTGAGCATTGCAACTGACCAGTTTGAAGGATATTACAACCAGATACCGTCACATTTTTCTCTCGCCACATCTCGATGACGTGGTCTATTCTTGCGGCGGCACGCTGGCCGTGCAGGTCAGCAACGGGCTGCGTCCACTGGTGATTACCGTCTTCGCCGGTATCCCTTCGGATAACTTGCGGCTTAGCCCATTCGCGGCACAGGTTCACCGCGAGATGGGGGCCGATATGTCACAACGCATTAGCAGCTTGATGGAGGCCCGCCGCAAAGAGGATGCCGCCGCGCTGGACTATCTCGAATGCGACTATCTCTGGTTAGACTACCTGGATGCCATCTATCGCGGCAACCCGCCGTACTACACCAGCAGAGAACAACTGATCGGCGGTGAGGTACACGCCGACGATCTGAGCATCGATAAGCAGCTCGCGCAAATGCTCTTAGACCTGCGTCAGCACTTACCAGATACTGTCTGGTACGCCCCACTGGGCATTGGTCGCCATGTCGATCACCAGATTGTCTCATCCGCCGCCGACCGCCTGGTGCAGCAGGGAGCGCGCGTCTACTACTACGAAGATTTCCCCTATGTGCTGCGCGAAAAGGCGCTAGAAACACGCCTCAACGAGCTTGGAGGAGCGTTTGAGTATAATCTGGTTGAGATGTCGGAGATGCTGGCCGCGCGGCAGGAAGCATCTGCATACTATACTTCACAAATTGCACCCAACTTCGGCGATAAAGAGACAATGTTTCGCGCAATGAGAAACTACGCACACAGTATTCGTCCGGTAGAAACGATTCACCTGGAACGCTACTGGACGGCCCGCTAAGCTCTACAGGCACATACCAGTTAAGAAATCGAGGATGGGGTTGATGAAGGGGATTGAAGGTTCAACACTGGGACGCTATGAATTGCGCCGACGCATCGCGCACGGAGGAATGTCCGAGGTCTACCTTGGTTATGACCGGCGTGTACGTCGGCGTGTCGCTATCAAGGTTCTTTATGGCAGCGATGAGCCTTTCGTGCGGCGTTTTGAGCGTGAGGCGCTGGCCATCGGTGCGCTCTCTCACGATCATATTCTTCCTCTCTACGACTTTGGAGAACAACGCCCCTGGTATTATCTTGTCATGCCCTATGTCGAGGGTGGAACATTACGCGACTACCTATTAAAACGCGGGCACCTTACCTTAGAAGAGGCGGGAAGTTTTTTAGAGCAGATTGCCTCGGCTCTCCAGTATGCCCATGAACACGATGTCGTTCACCGTGACGTCAAGCCCTCGAATATCTTGCTACGCCTTGACGGATATGCCTACCTGGGCGACTTTGGCCTGGCAAAAGCCAAACAGGAGGCCGAGTCGCTCACACATGCGGGCACGATGGTAGGCACACCTGAATACATGTCACCGGAACAATCTAATGGCACCTGCGATTATCGCGGTGACATCTACTCGCTTGGTGTCATTCTCTATCATATGCTGACCGGTCGTGTCCCTTTTACGGCAGAAACTCCGGTTGCTATCTTGCTCAAGCACATCCAGCTCCCCCCGCCATCGCCGCAGCAATTCAACGAGGAGATCACGCCCGCTATTGAGCAGGTTATCTTGAAGGCGCTGGCCAAAAATCCTGCCGACCGCTACCAGGAGGCATACGCGCTATCTGTTGCTTATAAAGAGGCACTACAGCATAAAACACTTATAACCAACATCACTGCTGTATCAACGCATGTGCAACCTTCAGAGCTATTGGGAGAAGATATCGAAACACACGTTCCCGATCATACAGATGGAGAAGCAGAAGCGGAAACCGCCCTTTCATCCACTAATACCGCTCCTTTCGACGACGCGACGTTGCATAAGCATATGTCGGCAACCAGAGCGCCGCGCCTCTTTCCACTGATCCCATTAGCCCATCTTACACCCCAAATCTTTACACCCATGCCCGCCAAAGCTACACAAAGGGCCAAACGCCCCATCTTTATCGTGCTCCTATGCCTGTTTTTACTGCTTCTGGCTGCCTCAGTCACCCTCTTGTGGCCTGCACACGCCTCTCCTTTACACCAGGCAAGTACCACTCCAACGAGTACCAGTTGGCAACGCCAGGCCACTGCAACCGCCGCTACACAGGCCACCGCTCAGACAATGCTGGCCGAGCAGGCGCGCGTGCAGGCTACGGCGGGCATTACCGCCGGTATCGGTGCCGGCCCTACGCTCTATGAGGACTCTATGACCACACCCGGCAAAGGCTGGCTTAACGATGGTGATCAATGCTACTTTGCTGCCGATGGCTACCATGTGCATAGCGCTACCGCGCATACTATCGCCTGGTGCTATACCAGTCAACAGCGTTTCTCAAACATAGTGATTACCGCCCAGGCCCGCTTACTTTACGGCGCTCTGTATGGCATCGTCTTCCGACTTCAACCCTCTGGCAAGGACTTTTATGCGCTTGAACTTAACAGCCAGGGCGACTATCGCTTCGTGCGCGCACATGGCAACAACCCCTTGAACTGGCTCACGCTGATAGATTGGACGCCCTGCTCCGCTATTCTCACCGGTTATCAGCAAACTAACACCTTGCTCATTATTGCGCATAATCATCAATTTAGCTTTTACATTAATAGACAGCTAGTTATCACGTCCTACACAGATAGCACTTATAGCACCGGCTATATTGGCTTCCTGGTCGGCAGCGACAGGAGCGGCGGAGCTGAAGCAGTCTTCAACCAGCTCTGGGTCTTTCAAAAATGACGTAACTTATCTTACCCAAATGCTAAGCTTCCCGTCATCCCTTAATGGTGGTACCTTAAGAGGGCAACCAGGCTACCAACTAAAGAAGTGAGGAAACAAATTATGTCACTTTCTTGTTACTATCTATGGCATAATCAAACTTGTTGAGAGAGGACCTTTTTCACGATGTCTTACACTCTTTCCTCGCCACTGTTTCCGGTAGATGAACAAACCGTGGCAACCCATACAATTTATCTTGCTTTAGGTTCAAACCTTGGTGACCGTCGTGGTTATCTTTCCACTGCACTCCAGCGCCTGCGGGAGATTATCGATATACATGCTATCTCATCTGTCTACGAAACCGAGCCGGTGGGTTATCTCGATCAACCGAAGTTTCTCAATATGGTTTGTAGTGGCAAAACCGGCCTCGATCCGGTAACGCTGCTCCAGGCGGTCAAGGCCATTGAGGTCGAAGTAGGACGGCAACCGACATTCCGCAATGGGCCACGTGCCATCGATATAGATATTCTTTTCTATGATGATCTGATCCTCGATCAGGAAAAGCTAACCATTCCACACCCACGCATGAACGAGCGCGCCTTTGTGCTGGTACCACTGGCCGAGATCGCCCCTGATGTCATCGATCCGGTTAGCAGACGTAGCGTGCAGGAACTGGCCGAGGCCGTTGATCAGCGGGGTGTTATCAAGCTGGCCCCTGACCTGCGCATTACATTGCAGCGCGATATTCAGAATGGTCGCCCGACTGTTTCAGTGCGGCTCGGTCGCGTCGGCGTCGTCGGCATCCGTAAAGCCCTCTTGTTAGGTACTTCTGGACGTGAACGCTGGTTCGATGCCAGCTTCGATCTCTACGCTGACCTCAACTCGACGCAAACCGGCGTGCATATGTCGCGTTTCAATGATGCCCTGGAGGAGGTGCTGGAAGAACTGGCGGTCAGTAGCTGGCCACGCATCGAGGAACTGGCCGAGGCCATTGCACGTGCCATCGTGGTGCGGCAAAAGGTTTCACGCGCGGAGGTGCATATTCGCACCAGCTACCCGATGCAAAAGTGGACACCCGTTTCCGGTCGCCGCACACAGGAGGTCTACGGCCTGCTGGCACAAGCGGTCGCCACACGCGAAGGCAGCAAACGCATGATCGGTGTTGAAGTTGAGGGTATGGTCGCCTGTCCATGTGCGCAAGACATGATTCACTCTTTTGCGCGCCTGCGCCTGCAGGAAGAGGGCTTTGAAGACGATACCATCGATAAGATGCTCAGCGTCACCCCACTGGCGACGCACAACCAGCGCGGACGCGCCACGCTGATGATCGGCACGCACCAGGAAATTGACGCCGCCGAACTCATCGCCATCGTTGAAAGCGCAATGAGTTCGGAAAACTACGCGCTACTTAAACGCCCTGACGAATTGTACATCGTCAATAAGGCACATGCCAATCCGCGCTTCGTTGAGGATGTGACCCGTGAAATCTTGCGAGCGGTCGTAGACCGCTATAACGAGCTAGCCGACGACACCTTTGTCTGGGTTCATCAGCGCAACGAGGAAACAATTCACAAATACGATGTCGAAGCTGAAGGTTGGGGCACGTTACGCGAATTGCGCGCGGAAATCCTTCACCAGGATACTATCGTAGAACATACCTCACAGGAGGAATGGTTCAGGCAGATTGACGCACATACAGCATAAAGAAAAGCAACAAAAGGATAGCGTTTGTAAGATAATCAGCACACAACAAATTATCCCTCTTAACAAACGCTATCCCATCATGCTATAATGCGGATACGAAAGCGAAGCTATAAACAGCGCTATGTATACAACGGCGTAGCGCCTAGAATGAGATACTATAGGGAGCATTTGTGAAGGGAGTTTTGTTAGATTCTGCACAGGTCGCACGAGCAGCAGTGCATATCGCGGCAGATAAAAAAGCAGAGGATATTCTTTTGCTGGATGTACGCGATCTCACGCCTATCGCGGATTACTTTGTGATTTGTAATGGCAATAATCTGCGTCAAGTTCAAGCTATTGCGGACGCACTCGATGACGAACTGACCAAACAGGGAATTAAACCACTCTCGCGTGAAGGTGCAGCCGACTCAGGCTGGATTTTAATGGATTTTGGCGACATCATTGTCCACGTCTTTGGACCGAAAGAACGCGAATACTACCGGCTCGAACGCCTCTGGAGTGAGGCAAAAACGGTCGTATACCTGCAATAATCAATAGAGAAGGTGACAACGATGACATTTTTTCGCAATCGGATGTTTCTTGAGGGCATCGCATTAGGAGGTATCTGTGGCATCATCATTGGGTCCATTATCGCTTTTACGCTGGGTGAAAGTAGCGTAGAAGCTGTAAGGCGTCTCATGGATGAGAGGTTTCCACGCAAACGTGCCATCCCCTTCAAATACCTCTCTCAATAAGGATGCCCATCTGCTATGTGCCCCCCGCGTAAATAGTGGGCAGCATTGATCCAAGCGTGCATAGTTATAATACTTAAATATTGACAGATTTATTTACCTCCGTGATGGAAGAGGTGGTTTGCGTGCGGCCTTTAACTGTTAGTTGCTGCGTCTGTTTCCTGCTGCTCACTATAACTACTCAGTGGGTACCAGCGACTTCAGGTTCAACGCATGGTTGCGCACCCCTCGTCCCTCCCCCTGTTCCAGGCCCACTAGTTTTGCCACTACCCACACCCGGCGCGCTCTTCATCAACGAAATTTTGCTCCAATCCCGCACCAGTTGGACATGTCCACCCGGCCCTGTATATTCAAATCCCGCCTGGGTTGAAATCTATAATGCACAGAATCAGGCGCTAGACCTTTATGCCGCACACGCTAGTCTGGATTGCGGTCCTGGGACAGCAGTCTTTAAGTTCCCCATCGGTAGCGCCATCGCTGCACACGGTTTTCTCACCCTCTTTCCTACCAGTAATAGCTTCTTTTCAGGCATAAAAAACTCAATATTGCGTTTGCTTATTCAGGGCATCAGCGTTGATACTGTCACCATACCTCCAGTACCACCAGAACAATCCTATGCGCGCATTCCTGATGGTGGCAATCAATGGCAGATCACAACCCACCCCACTATCGACAGTAGTAATACAGGCACTACCCCACCATCACCACCAGGCGGCGCTGGTGGTAATGGCGCTAGTGGTAATAGTGATTCTGGTGGCTCTCCAGGAAGCACCACGGCTACACAGCCTGCCTGGTCAAACATGCATTTTCCAACGCCGACTCCTGCCGCGTCTACTGTTGTCGCTACCAGCACATCTGTTGTTCAGATCACTGCTGTCAATAGCACGAACACAGCAACGTCTCCAACCGATATACCCCGCAAAATACTCCTGACTGTGTTAGTGATCGCTTTCGGATTGACCTTGCTCTGGTGCTGGCGTCAATTTCGTTCACCGTAAGGCTCACTATAATCAATCATTCCCTGAATATAGTCTGTCTTCACACTTCGGCAAGATATGCTAATATCTCCGCAAGTATTGCAAAAAGAAGGTAAAGCGAGAGAGCTACGTTGGATAAAGAGGATCTTCTTCTCATCACTGCCCACACTGAATTCTTGCAGGCGGCCATCGCGGAATTGCAACACATTGATGCTCGTCTGGAATATGTTAAAACTATCACGCCAGAAATTGCCCTCTGCCGTGTGCCCGACAGCATTCCTACCATGCGCAAAATCGGGCAGGCTCATCCCACGTTCGTGCGCCACCTGGCACCTGTCCAGCGCATCATTGAGATCGCCAATAGTGAGCAGGACATTGGCCAAATGGCGCTCGCCATCGCCACGCTGCCCACATTCACACAACTCCAGGCTGGTACCCACTTTTCTGTGCAATCTCGCTTCACACAAACAGAACCGCCTATCAAACGTGCCTACACCACAGGACGAATCAACCGCGACCTCGCTGAAGCTTTCGCGGAGGAAACGGGGGCCATCGAGTCAATTAAAAAACCAGTCGTGGTCATCTCTATTCTTTGCACCGCCCATCACGCCTACCTCGGCATCTCCACCGCACAGGAAAATTTGAGCAGTTGGCCCGGTGGGGCACGCCATTACGCGCAAACAGAAGAACAGATCAGTCGCGCGGAGTTCAAGCTGCTAGAGGCCCTGGAGGTCTTTGAAATAGCCCTCCCGACACATGGGCGGGCACTCGACCTGGGAGCTGCGCCAGGTGGATGGACGCGCATTCTCCTGGAAAAAGGGCTGTCCGTTATCGCTGTTGACCCGGCCCAACTCGACCCCCGCCTCGCAAACAAGCCCAAATTATTGCATTACCGGGGATATGCCGAGCAATTCATCCAGGAAGCTATAAACAGGCATCAGCGTTTCAATTTGATCGTTAATGATATGCGCATGGATGCTCGTGACGCCGCTCGTTTGCTGGTGAAGGCGGCAGCGTGCCTCTCCTCGGACGGCCTGGTCATCAGTACGCTCAAACTCCCACATAAAAGCGCAATCATGAACCCTCTCAGCATCTTCCACGAAGCTGAAGCTATTCTCCAACAAGGATATGATTTTATACGCTCACGTCAACTCTTTCACAATCGGCAAGAGGTGACTGTGCTGGCCGCTCGGCCACGCATAACGCGACAGAGGGAATCTCCTAAATGAGATATATCGCTTCTTGTGGTTGAGAAAACCATTCGCTGCCAGTAGACGTAATCAATACCTCATCTTCCTGACTCACGTAGCCATGCTCGGTCATTACCCCCAGTTCGAGCGTAAAAATAGAACCTTCTTCGAGGGGATAATAGGGCGTTTCTCCATAGCGCGCCCAACGTGGCCCCAACACGGGGCCACCATCATGAGCATGGCGTCCCACACTATGACCAAGCGCATGTTGATACTCAGGATAACCGGCGTGCACCAGGTATGAACGGGCAGCTTCATCTACCTGCCAGCCCTGGATACCGGGGCGCAACAAGGCTTTGCCAGCATCAATAGCTCCCTTCACCGCGTCAAACGCGCGCTGCACCACTGGAGAGCAGGTCTGCTCATTTCCCCTACGCACGTACCAGAGGCGCTGTAAATCCGAGCAGTACCCTTGATAACGCACACCCAGATCGATACTGGCAACAAACCCAGGTTCCAGGACAATATCTGTCGGCGCACCATGGCCAAAGAGCGTATGCGGGCCAAATTTTACGCCAGGACAGCTACTGTAAGACCAGGCCGCTCCCAGGTCACGTCGCTTCATCTCAGCATGAACCAGGTCGCCTATCTCTCGTTCAGTAACCCCCGGATGCAGCGAGGATGTGATGAGTGCAAATAGCGCCTCTGTCTCCTTCAACGCCTCGCGCATAAGAGCCAGTTCTGCGACCGTCTTGCGCACTCTCAAACGCGCAATTAGCGGTGCTGATGAAACAAAACATGCAGGATAAGGAGTTCCTTTAAGGGCTTCAACGAGTTGCAGATACATTCCATGCGTTAATCCATCTGCTGCCACATCACCAATGGAATAATTGAGGGCGATAGAAGTGGGATGAAGACGTGTCAATGTCTCGACCAGAGAAGAAGCAAAATTATCAACATAACCAATCACTGTCGTAAACAGACCAGATTGCCTTACCAGGTCATCATCATAACGGGCAACAATTGCAATACGATCACCATGCCTGGTAAGTAGGAAAACAGAAGGCCAGGTGAGATCATGATTGACGATCAGCTTAAGAGCAGGGTCCGGTATCTCATCTGTTTCGCGGACAAACAGTAACCAGCAATCCAGATGAATTTCATTTAAAAGACGGATTGCCTGCCCTATCTTTTCCTGCTGTAATATTGTCTCTGTCACTGTCAAATCTCCCAGCACAAAACTAAAAATATATATCGAACAAAGGACATGTCCACTATAACACATACGCTCACAAGGTAATAAAAAGAAAGAGCGAAAGAAAATCAACATAGATAACGCTAATCTTCTTTCACTCTTCGTACAAGCGCCCTATTATCGGCACTCATTTTTATTTTCCTGACGCTGTATGCCGAGATCACCTCAATTTTGCCGTCCTACCTGTCAGCTTCAGCCCTCTGCTGTCTGCCACAGCATGCTGGTTGACAAGCAACCATACGCACTTACCACTTGCAATGCTATATCTGTTCGTAATAAAGTCTTGCCCGTGCTTCAAACAAACAAGCCGTTCGATCATTAGGGCCGCTTGGCTACACCTGTTACCAGGCGTCCACCTGCGGTCTATCTACCAGGTCGTCTCCCTGGGATCTTCATCTCTTCACAAGATGGGAAACGTCATCTTGGGGG
>DAOTVZ010000294.1:0-51300 GCA_034436045.1 Ktedonobacteraceae bacterium
AACATGATAACCGGAGTGTCGAGTACAAGCAAACGGGCTGGCGACTCGAACCCGATGGGAAGCACATCACCTTCACGGACACATGTGGAATAGGCACGCTCCGGCTCGTGGGCAACAAAGGGCAACGCATCGAGGAATACCCCGTCAAGCTCATCAAGCGGGTACGCATCGTGCGAAGGGCCGATGGCTACTATTGCCAGTTTGCCGTCGATGCACAAAGGCACATTGACCATCTTCCTACTGGCAAACAGGTTGGCATCGATATGGGCTTGAAGGAGTTCTTAACGGACTCAGAAGGCCATACGGTAGCTAACCCTCGTCATCTGCGCAAAGCCGAACAACGCTTGAAGAAGCTGCACAGACGGCTTTCTCGCAAGCAGAAGCAATCTCACAACAGAAAGAAAGCCAGGAAAGCACTGGCAAAGGCATATCTGAAAGTCAGCAGGCAGCGTGAAGATTTTGCCCGCAAAACGGCAAACGCGCTCGTGACATCTAGCGATTTCATTGCCTACGAAGACTTGAAGATCGCCAACCTCGTCAAGAATAGGAAGCTGGCAAAGAGCATCGGTGATGCATCGTGGGGCCGCTTCCTATCGTGGCTCACCTCCTATGGGCATGTCCATACCATCCCGGTCATAGCGGTAGAGCCTGCTTGGACGTCGCAGGATTGTTCAGCATGTGGCAGTAGAGTCAAGAAAAGCCTCTCTGTCAGAACACATATCTGTCCTGGTTGTGGGCTCGTACTCGATAGAGATCACAATGCAGCCATCAACATTCTCGCAAAGGCATTAGAACTTTTCCGTACCGGTGGGCAATCGGGAACGGGTACCTCGAAGAAGGTACGCAACGCTTCTGGACAGACACCCGCTACTCGCTCTCGCAAGGCGAAAGTGGGCAAGGTGGCTGGTTGAAGGAAGAACCCCCGTGCCTTCAGGCCGGGGAGTGTCAGTTACCGGTTCATCATTATATGCCACCTTCAAGAAAGGCGCAATGACACTTACTAGCTAGAGGGTAGACAAAAGGCAGGCAACCACAAGAATACATCCCCCACGATAATACGGAGTTTTTTTGCTTACTATGAACTCTGCTATTCCGTTACTACTTATAGATATATACGTGGCCTGATTGCTTTAAGAGACATGCAGCGATTTCTCTATGCTTGACGTATAATTAAGAAAGATAAGAACTGTCTCCTTCTCTCAACATTCCGGCCCCGTATATAAAGACGAAAAGAACACCAGGGAATCAAGTACATGACAGATCAGCTATCGGCTTCAGTCAATCAGCCTACCAACGAGGCAGCAGTACATGGCGCTGTGCATGCTGCAAGGATTGAGCAACAACCTGTTAAGTTAGAAGCAGTGTATCGCCTGGAGGAGCAAGATAGCAACATACCCACGCAAATTGTGCTGAAATGCGAAGATGCCTTTCTAGTCGCGGATACACGTGGCGATTTGCCGGGGACGCGGCGCGAGATCGGCCTGTTCTGGCACGGCACACGCTACTTGCGCTCCTGCAACCTGTTTATCGAGGGCCGCGCGCCCGTCCTGCTCTCGTACCAGGTTTCCACGCGCGGCGACGCCTGCCTCATTGAAGCCACCAATGCCCCTTTCACCACTATGCAGGGGCAACATATTGAGCAAGGGGCCATTCATGTGCGGCGCGAATTGACCTTACATCCCGACGAGATGGAACAGCAGGTGACATTGACCAATTATTCAATGCGACCCATCAGCATTGTTGTCGCCCTCAAAGTTGGCAGCAATTTTTACGATCTCTTCGAGGTACGTGGGGCGCGGCGTAAAGATCGCGGCATACAGGAGCCACCCGAACTCTCACCCAACAGAATGATCTTACGCTATCACGGTCTAGATCATGTCTTGCGCGAGACGCGCCTGACTTTCAACCTCTCGGCCAGCGAGGTCTATGCGGATCGCCTCTTCTGGCAGATAGAATTGGTGCCGCATCAGCCAGTAGCATTGCAGGTCAACATTCAAATGTATGAAACCGATGTACAACCCTCAGTTGCACCGATCATACCGCTGCATCCCGAAACGGCGGCGCGCGACCGGGCGCAGCCGCATGTGCAGACCGATGACCCGATCTTCAATCAGTTGCTCGCGCGCTGCATGAGCGACGTGCAGATGTTGGCGACACATACGCCGCAGGGCCTCTATCCCTACGCCGGTATTCCCTGGTTTGCCTGCCCCTTCGGGCGCGACGCGCTGATCACCTGCCTGGAATATCTGCCTCTCTTTCCTGAACTGACACGCGGCACGCTAGCTTTTCTAGCCGCGCACCAGGGCACTACAGTCGATCTCTTTACTAACGAGGAACCGGGGAAGATCCTGCACGAGTGCCGCACGGGTGAGATGGCGAACTGCCGCGAGATACCGTTTATCCCCTATTACGGCACGGTCGATGCTACACCGCTCTTCCTTATCCTCTGCGCGCACTATATTCGCTGGACGAACGACCTGACTTTTCTGCGTCTTCATTGGGATAATGTGCTGGCTGCGGCACACTGGATGACAGACTATGGCGACAGAGACGGCGACGGCTTCATCGAGTACCAGCGGTCGGACGAGCGCGGCCTGGGCAACCAGGGTTGGAAGGACGCCGGTGATGCCATCTCCTATAGCTCCGGCGCACTGGCCATTGCGCCCATTGCGCTCTGCGAAGTACAGGGCTATGCCTTTGCCGCCTATGAAGCACTGAGCTATCTATCCGCTCGCCTGGACAAAGTCGAACAGGCACAGGCGTGGTTGGCCCTGGCCGAACAGGTGCGCGAGAACTTCGTCCACGATTTCTGGTGGGAGCAAGAGCAAACCTTCTACCTCGCGCTGGATGGCAAGAAAAATCCCTGTGATGTCGTCAGTTCCAATGCCGGCCAGTGCCTCTGGACAGGCATCGTACCGCCGGAGAAGGCCACCCTGGTCGTGCAACGTTTGATGCGCGCAGACATGTATAGCGGCTGGGGCATTCGCACGCTCGCCATGGGGACGCCGCGCTATAATCCGTTGAGCTACCACAATGGTTCGGTCTGGCCGCATGATACGGCGCTGATCGGCGCAGGTTTCGCCCGCTATGGGCACAAAGAACAGGCAGCGCAACTTCTGCGCGATCTCTACGATGCCAGCCGCTACTTCGAGGCCATGCGCCTGCCGGAACTCTACTGTGGCTTTAGTCGCCAGGATGGCTATGGGCCAACGCGCTACCCGGTAGCCTGCTCACCCCAGGCCTGGGCGGCAGGGGCACCCATGCTACTTCTGCATAGCCTGCTGGGTTGGGAACCCGATGTTGAACACAATACGCTTCTGCTCCACCAACCCATGCTGCCGGACTGGCTCTCATCCGTCGAGGTGCAAGGCATTCGCATCGGAGAATGCACCGTTCATATGCGCTTCATCCGCATCGGCACAAAGACCGAAGTTGTGCTTGACCCTGGCAACGAAGTCAATGTGCGCCTGATATAACCTTTTTAAATCTCGTAGGGATGTGATATCGAACTTTAACCAGCGACCTCGCCACTCCCGTCGGGGCGTGATCAATCACGCCCTGCTCAATCTCGTCCTGCGAGGAGAGCGACAGGCGCGCGGGCGGGCTACCGAGCGAGCCAGCAGGGGGGCGAGTGGGGCGTGATGAATCACGCCCCTACCGGTTTTTGGGAAAATTCATGATCACGCTCCGCTCACCCATCGAACCGCGCTCAGGGCGTGATGAATTTTCATCAGCGACCTCACCGCTCCCGTCGGGGCGTGATGAATCACGCCCTGCTCAATCTCGTCCTGCTCAATCTCGCCCTCCGAGGGCAGCGACAGGCGCGCGCGCGGGCTACCGAGCGAGCCAGCAGAGGGACGAGCAGGGCGTGATGAATCACGCCCCTACGGCGTCACATGTGCATCAGGCAACAGCGATGCCCAGGCGCTCTAAAAGCTTGCGATTGACGGCGGCGCGGTGTTTGGTGGGCATGCGCGAGGGAATGCCGTGCGAGTCTGAACCGGCGCTGTAGAGCAGGTCGTGTTTGTGTACATACTCTTCATAGAGCGCTATCGTCTCCGCCGTGTGATAGGGATGGTAGACTTCGATGCCATCAATGGGAATTTCGGCGCGCAATTGGTCGAGCATATCGATGGTGTAGTAGGTAAACTCGCCGCCGCCGCGTCCGGGATGGGCGATCAAGCAAACCGCGTCGCTCCTGTGTGCGGCCTCGACCGCTTCGGCCAGCTCGGCTCTGACCGAGTAGAAACCGGCCTCTCGCATCATTTTAATCGCACCGGGCCAATCCGGGGCGTAACCGTGAGCATAGAGCAGACGCGCGTTATCGATGGGCCGGAACAACTTGCCGCCCTGCTCGGCCAGCACCTCTTCCTGGCGGGGAAACTCGTACCCACGCCGCCGCAACTCTTCGTTGACCGCATAAGTGTTCTCTAGCTGCGCTTGTTGCACCTTTTCAGTGACCTTGCTAATCTCGTTTTTGTTGGGATCGAAGCCGAAGCAGAGCATATGGGCCATGTGCCCATGCCACATTGTCGTGATCTCGACGCCGGAGAGAACCGGAAGTTCCTGTGCCGCCCCCATCTCCTGAATCTCAGCTACCTTGTCAACTCTATCGTGGTCAGTAACGGAAACCAGCTTAAATGCTTCTTTTACCAGATAATCAATTAATTGCTGCGCGGGCCAGCGCCCATCGCTATAGGTCGTGTGCATATGCAGATCTACGGGGTCATCTGCGGCAAGCGTCAGATGCGCGAAACGCGGGTGTAAACGTGTCAAGGTTTGCTCCTTACAGGGTTATTGTCGTGCAGTTTTGTCAACATCTCTTAGTATGTGTATGGTATCACAAGAAAAAGACTCCTGTTAGAGCCATGTGATGTGAAACCGGTTGAGCAGGCGGCGCACCGGCCCTGAGTTGATCTCTTCGATGTCGAGGCGACGCGCGACAAACAGGTAGACGAAGGCCCCGATAGCGATCTCAATGAAGAGCTTGATGAAAGCTAATAGCACGCCGCCCGTTGCTAATGTTGGCGCGCTGGTGGTTGAGAACAGGTTATCCAGTCCCTCGCGGATGGAGAAGACCACCAGCGCCATTACAATCGTTGCAACCAGTGTGCGCACAAGGAAGTCGGCGAGAGCGCTCAGATTAAAGCCGCCGATGCGTCGGTACAGGATAATGAAGAGGGCCAGCGCCTCTAAGATGCTGGCAATTGAAGTCGAAAGGGCCAGCATCGCCATACCCCACTGCACACCGATCACCGCCAGATCAACCAGCAACAGCGCAAGAGCGATCTTCACGACAAATTGCGCGATGCTGATAGTCACAGGTGTTTTCGTGTCGCTGAGCGCGTAAAACGCCCGTGCCAGTATCTCTATCGCCGCCAGCGCGGGCAGGCCGAGCGCGAAAAAGGTGAGCGTAAGCGCGGTAAACTGTGCGGCTTGCAAGGTAAAATGGGGGCCATGTTCTAGCAACGCCTGGATGATGGGCAAAGCCAGTACCATCAGACCGGCTGTAGAGGGCATTGCCAGAAAGAGAATGCCACGCAAGTTCTCAATGATAATTGAACGCACGCGGTCATAGCGCTCACGGGCGACATAGCTGGAAAGTGTCGGAAAGGCAGCGGTAGCGACAGAGGAGCCAAAAAGCGAGATGGGCAGCACTAGAATAGAGAAAGCGTTGAAATAGTCCGTAATCAGGCCACTCAGCAGCGTGGCACTGACAACAGTGCCCAGGATGGAGAGCAGGTAACGGTCTACAGCGGTGCTGAACATCAACATGGCGGAGTTCATGGCACGCGGCAACATCTGGCGCAATATCTGTCTGACGCCAGGATGCCGCCAGTCGAAGGCAAAGCTATAACGCATCCCGACTTTGGAGAGGCCGGGAAGCTGTACCCCGACCTGCAAAACCGCCCCTAACACGACGCCCAGGGTAGCAGAGTAGACCGCGAAGTCGTTAAGGGTATGGACGCGGGCGTGAAAGGCCAGCACAAGGCCGGGTATCAGGCCGATGATCTGCCCCACATTATAGAGGACGGTACCGATGGCGGTGCGCGTGAAGTCGTTTTTGGTGTTCAGAATCGCGCTCACGATGACACCTGAGCCGAGAACAATGGCCTGAAACAGCATGAGGCGTGTCAGAGTAATGGTTAAGGCGAGTTCGGTGGGTGGGAAATCGGGGCTATATAATGGCACCAGCACCGGAGCGAGCAGCATAGCGACAGCAGCCAGCACGATCACGCTGATGGTAGCCAGATTCAGCGCGCTGCTGGCGATATGCCAGGCCGTTCTCTCGTCGCGCTGCCCCTCGGCATACTTCGTAAACACCGGAATGAAGGCCGAGCTAAGCGCGCCACCGGCGACGACGGTATAGATCAGATCAGGAATAATATATGCTTGATAATAGGCATCGGAAAATCTGGTGGCACCGAAATCATAGGAAAAGATAAAGGTGCCGAGCAGGCCAAGAATACTGCTGAGCAGAAAAGCACCCGTATTCAGAAACGCGGCTCGCGCTACTTTGGCACGCTGAATCATGCCCGTGTCCTGTGCCGGTTCGGCTGCCAGTTGCGGTGCAAAAGGATGAACCTGTTGATTCTGTTGATTCTGCCAATTGTAGTACTGATATGGCCGGCTGGAAGAAGATAACGCGCGTTTTTCTGCCCTATTGCTCATGCGTAACTGTTTTTGCCTTCTCGTTTAAACATGACAAAATGGTACTGTGTACTATAAGCCATGAACGGATGAAACACAACATTATCGCTGTGGCTAGCTAAAATGTCATCTCTTCTGTGAATGATGAGATGTAAGCGAGCGCTTATCCTCTGCGCGGCGGCCTTGCTCGCAGTTCTAATGCTGCCGGTTTTCGATGCGGGCGATGGCGCGCTCTGTAACCTCTAAACCGGCTTTGAGGACGGCTTCTTTATATTCGCGCACGAGCATCTGGTATTCCAGCAGGCGCGGGCGACGGCTGGGGCGGCTGGCGTATTGTTGGCGCGCCCACTCCATCTGCGCCAGTTGCGCGCGCAACGTCTCGCGGTGCTCGCGTAGATGCTGGAGCGCGATCTCGTCTGAGGTTTCGCCACAGAAAAAGAGCTTGGTCAGAAACTCATCCTTTGTATAGCGATCCGGCACATCCTCCTGTAGCCAGCGTTCTAGCTCGCTCTGACCCGCCGGAGTGAGACGATACACCTTGCGATTTGGGCGTGCCGTCTGCACAATCACCTCCGCTTCGACCAGCCCGGCCTGACTCAAACTCTTAAGCGTTGTATAAATCTGGCTGTTGCCCGCGTTCCAGTAGCTGGCAAGTGCGCGATCAAAAGCCTGTTTGATGTCATAGCCGCTCATGGGATGTGCCCAGAGCAGGCCCAGAATGATATAGCGTAGTGTGTTGCGTGAAGAAATGTCTCCGTTCCCGTTATTCTCGCGCTCTTCTCGCTCTTCTCTTCCGTCTGCATTTTCCATTGATACAGGATCGATTTTTTCGTACATATGATGAGGTCTCGCCTTTGTTACTTAGATCAGGATAGGCGTATTATATCACCTTCAAGCGAAGGAAGAGCAGGACGACTGCACACCAGGGTACCCGCCAGGGACACCTCTACAAGGATAACAGACAAGTGCTTCATCATCGTATAGTAGAGGCAATGCCGTGCGCTTGCTCTGCGCCTCCTTGCGGGTACCCTGCTCATGGGCTATAGTGATAACAGTTTATTTCTTGCACCATTTCACCCGGCTATTTTAGTTGTTGGAAAAGAGAAGCCAATGTCGCAATCGCCACAACCTGTCCAATCTGAGAATCGCCTTCCCTTTACTTCTATTGTCACACTGGCCTACTTGCGCCTGCGCCAGACGTGGTTTCTGTTGTTCATCACTACACTTGGCGTCATCGCGGCGGTCGTCATTGCCTGCGCTGTACCCCTGTTCAGCACTATCATGACCACCGCTGCGTTGCGCAACACGCTGAACGCAACTCCGACCAGTTCCGAAATACAGATCAATGCGAGTCCAACTGGCTTCTCCAGCGCCGTCTCGAACAGCCTGGATCAGCAGATGACCCAGTTGTTACAGCAGAACCTGGGGTCGCTGGTACAACCGGAGCAGTCAATGATAGCGACGGAAGGTTTCTCGTTCGCTACCCCCCCACCGGTCAAACCGGCCAACTCACAATCATCAATTGAGATTTTCGCCACCAATATGACACAGGCTGCGCCACACATTGCACTGGCGCAAGGCCGCCTGCCACAGCTCACTGCCCGGCCTGCCAGCGAGCTTGAGGCGCTATTAACCACTGGTGCCGCTAAACAACTACACGCGCAGATTGGCTCAACCTTTCAACTGCAACTGAGTTACTACAAGTATATGCCGAATTTTTCCGGCTTCAACAATAATAATCAGGCACCTCCGCTCACTCAGAACGTCACATTGCGCGTGGTCGGTATCTTCAATAGCGATGGTGCTGACCCCTACTGGCATGGTCAGAACTTTAATACGCAAGTATTTCAGGGTCAGCATCCCTTCTACTTTTTCTCCGCCCTGGTCTCGGATAAAGCTTTATTGGCCCTGTTTGATCAGCTAAGCTCCGCCAATCACACCCTCGCCCTCTATACCCCTTCCATTGGTGGCTATAATGTGAATCTCTACTATCGCCTGGACACAGCGCACGTTGTCATTAGCAACCTTAATATGCTGATTAACGGCCTCGCCAATATCCAGGAGAACGTGGGCCTGACCTATGGCGGCAACGATGGCTCACTCTACGTGCAGTCACAACAGATTCTTGTGAGTCACCTGGACATCTCCGGCGATGTCTTCGATACCCCGAACTCGCCCAGCAACCTTGAACTCCTCCAGAGCAGGGTAAATGTGGCACAGATTCCCATCACTGTGCTGACCATTCAGATCGTGGCCCTTATCCTCTTCTTTGTTAGCTTGATGATGAACCTGCTGGTTGATCGTCAGACTGATGCCATTGCCCTGTTGCGTAGTCGCGGCGCGAGTAGCTGGCAAATATTCGGCGCGCTCTTCACGCAAAGCCTGTTGCTGGCTTTACTGGCGTTGATCGTCGGCATTCCCCTCGCCATCTTCATTGTGCTTCAGGCGGCGCAACATATCCTGCCCGCCGCAGAGCACAATGCTGTCAATGCCGTCACCGCCCATCTCCAGCCGTCGCTGGAAAGTGTGTTATGGTACGCGCTGATCGTTGTCGCGGTCATCTTGCTGACGATGAGCTTCTCGATCTTCATCACGGCACGTAGCGACGTGTTGACTCTGCGCCGCGATGTTGCGCGCAGTAAGCAGCGTCCGTTCTGGGAACGTCTCAACCTGGATGTCATCGCCGGAGTGATTGCGCTAGTCGGCTACATCATCTCGCTGTACGTCACAAATATCGGCAACGTGCTGGAGCCGGATGCACGGGCGCTGATCGCCGTGCCGCTCTCGATGATTGCGCCTTTCTTTTTAATTATCGGCTGCATGCTGCTGTTCCTGCGCCTCTTCCCACAACTGCTCAGGCTGGGTGCGTGGCTGGCTTCGCGCGGACGCAGCGCGGTTTCGCTGCTGGCGCTGGCACAACTGGCTCGTTCGCCGCGACTCTCGTTGCGCATGACAATGCTGCTCGCGCTCTCCATCGCCTTTGCGCTCTTCACACTCATCTATACGTCGTCACAGACATACCACATTCAAGAGATCAATACCTATCTGGCGGGGGCCGATTTCATCGGTACCATCCCCAGCACCGTGACGGCGGACAACACCGTGCATATCGATCCCAGGCAGTGGACACAAAACTATGACGCCATACCGGGCGTGCTGGATGCCAGCGTGGGCTACTCTAACGACGGCTACGCAGGCAACATCTCCATGCCGATAGAGTTGCGCGCCGTCGATCCCACCACGTTTGCCAGCACGGTCATCTGGCCCACACCAAAGGAGAAGCAGACAGCAAAAGTGCTGCTGGCACGACTACAGGCCAGCTCTCAACAAGCCGTTACCAGTGGCGTCCTGCCCCTCGTGGTCGATCAACAGGTGTTGACGACGCTGCGGCTGCATGTCGGCTCTCCTCTGGTAGTGAAAGAGGGGGCACTGGCCTCAGTAGGCTGGCATGGCGTGATTATCGGTGTGTTGCCGCATATCCCGACGGTCGATGATCGCTTTCCCACCGGCAGCAACAATATTATTACCGGTGGTGTTCTGGTGAACTATGCAAGCTATATCGCCGTCTTCACCAAAGAGGCGAGTCAGTTAAAATCAACCCTGGGGCCAGTAGCCACGCCACAGGTCAACACGGTCTGGCTGCATACGAAGAGCGACGCGAAATCGCTGGCGCGCGTGCGCGTCATCCTATCAAGCTCACCTCAACTCTATCTCGCCAACATCGTTGATCGCTATGCCCTGGTGTCAGCACTGGACAATGATCCATTCTACGTAGTGGTCGGTGGCATTCTGGCTATCGGCACAATCACGTCCTTGCTGCTGGTGCTGGTCGGCGACCTGCTGGCTTCCTGGCTCAGCGCGCGCACCCGCGTGACCAACTTCGCCGTTCTGCGCGCGCTCGGCACATCGCCCCAACAGGTCTCCGGCGTCCTGATGTGGGAACAGGCCATTATCTATCTGGCAGGCTTGCTGCTGGGCGTCATCTTCGGACTGCTGCTGGCCACGACGGTCATTCCCTCGCTGACCTTCACGGACCTCACCAACAACGCGAGCAGCAACATTTACGCCCTGCAAAGCGCACTTCCCACCTCGGTGGTCATTCCATCCACCTTGCCCCTGGCGCTGATCGTACTGGCAATCATCTACATCGTCGCGCTGCTCTTCATGGTGCGAACTGTCATGCGCACCTCGCTGAGCCAGTCTTTACGTCTGAATGAGGACTAACCCACAAAAAGGAATAATACATGCGAAACACAAGGAAAATCTTATTTTCTCTTGGACTACTAGCGGTGAGCCTGCCTGTAGTAGGCTGGCTCTATCAACCGGTGATGGATTGGTATGATCGGCACAGGTATCCCGCGCCGGGGAAGATGGTTGATGTGGGCGGTTACAAGCTGCACCTCTATGGTATGGGTGAGGAACATAGCGGTGGGCCGTCGGTAATTCTAGAGGCCGGACTGGGTAGCACATCGCTGGACTGGTATAAGGTGCAGCCGGAGATAGCAAAGTTTGCGCATGTGTATGCCTATGAACGGGCAGGCGTGGGCTGGAGTGAGAGTGGACCGGGTCCGCGTACAGCCATGCAGGCCGTACACGAACTCCATAACCTGCTGCGTAACGCGCAGGTACCGGAACCGTATATTCTGGTTGGACACTCCTACGGCGGCCTCGTCGTGCGCCTGTTTGCCGACCGCTATCCCAACGAAGTGGCGGGGCTGGTGCTGGTCGATGCTTCACATGAGGATCAGCTTTCAGTAGCGGCTATCAGCAAAGGCACACGTCAGAGCAAGCGTTCACTCGCCATGATGAGCGTACTGGCACGTTTCGGCGTAGTACGTCTCTCCATTCAAGCCGGTCTCTTGAATAAGGAGTTGGGCCGCTACTCCGAAGCCATCATCCCGCAACTTAAGGCGCTCTATGCGCAGACACGCTTTGTGCGGACGCTGGCGCAAGAGATGGCGGCCTTCGCCGAGAGTTGCGAGCAGGTTCGCGCCTTGCGCCATAGCTATGGCGCGCTCCCGCTCGTGGTACTCTCGCAAACGCCGGAGCCGCAGCAGGAGAACACAAAAGGCAAAAAGATCAGGCACAACGCCGTTCAGCAGGCCATAGCCGCGCACTGGCAGAATTTCCAGCGCGATCAGGCCTGCCTCTCGACAAATAGCACGCACATTGTTGCCGGACACAGCAGCCACTATATCCAGCTCGATCAACCAGAGTTGGTGATCGAGGCTATACGGTCGGTGTTGACCAAAGCACAGGTATAGCAGGCGGTTGCCAGACTTTAACAGTTATCTTATTCAAAAAGAAAACTAGTATATTAGAAGAGCAAGAGGAACATCGTTCTAACCCTGGCCGCGTGCATACGTAGAAATAAAGGATGCTTCGAGAAGGAAATGTTGCAGTATAGCATGGGATGGCACGGGCATGGCACCCACAAGAGATGCCGTTACCTGTAGTGATACCCTGCTGTGACATACTGAATGCGTGGTGACTTTCATCCTTTTACAGAATATTAAGCAGTGCCGGAGGACTCGTTCATGGATGCTCGTTTTTACAATACTACCGATATTGATCTACAACGATTGGCAAATGATCTTGTCAATGTCTATATGGCGCAGGGCTACCAGGCACAACAGTTTGGCAACAAAGACCAGATGCTCGTGCAATTGAAGAAGGGAGGCGACCTGGAAGCTCTGATCGGTATGCAGGCTGCGCTCTCACTAACGCTGCAACACACTGCTGGCGGCACACTGGCGATGATTGGTCAGCAGAAATGGCTGGATAAAGCTGCGGTGGGCACCATCGGCATCGTGGCTTTCCCCGTGCTATGGCCACTGGCGCTGACTGCCGGAGCAGGCGCTATTCGCCAGGCAAGTCTGGCTAACCAGGTGCTGAACATGGTCGATGGATTAGTGCGCCAGCAAAGACCGGATGTGGTGGCCGGGCCTATTCCAGCACAACTGATGCCACAGTTTCAGCAGCAATGGGGACAAGGGCCAGCACCATACTACTCGCCGGTACCTACCTATGTGCCATCGCAGCTACGTTGTCCGAGTTGCAACACGCCCTATCAACCCGGCGATACCTTTTGCAGCGGCTGTGGTCGCTCGCTAGCTCCACAAAAATTGACCTGCCCCAACTGTCATGCTGAATTGCAACCAGGTGCGGCTTTCTGTCCAAAGTGTGGCGCGTCAACGTTCCAGGCCACCAGCACGCAGGCTTCCGCTCCAGTACCACCTGCTGCGCCACAGACACCCTACTACACACCGTCTCAACCCGTGCCACCGGCACAACCAGTTCCACCGGCTCCGCGCCCACAGCCTGCACCGGCGCAGAAACCGCCGGTACCCTATTACGTACCATCGGCACAGGCCACGCCTGCCGCACAACCCGCGCCGCCCGTACAACCCACGCCCACTGTAGCGACGCCGCCACCGACTCCGAAACCCAAACCCACGCCAGAACCTTATTATACGCCGCCCATCACGCAGGAGCCGCCGGTGCTGCCACAGCCGAAGGTGACGCTGGTTCCTGGGGCCAATCCCAAACAGGATGCACCGGCGCAGAAACCTCAGCAGCCACCCCAGAAGCAGTACTACATTCCGTCTAACCAGGCGGCACAGGAGGCTCAAGCCGCCACGCTACAAGCCCCGGTTTCGCCGAATGCTCCTACTGTGCAGGCGACGACGGTGCAGCCTCTTCAGGCTCATCCGTCCACGCAACCGCCAGTTGCTCCTGACGCGCCCTGGGGATCGCTCGTTTTCGCTAACGGTCAGCAGATGACGCTGGCAGGCGAACACGTGGTAGTTGGACGCTACGACCATGACCTGGGTGGCCTGCAACCGGATGTTGACCTGGCCTCGATGGAGGGTTCAGATACCGTTTCGCGCGTGCATGCCGCCCTGGAACATATCGGCAGCCTCTACACGCTGACCGACCTGAATAGCACGAACGCCACGCGCCTCAACGGCAAACGCCTGGAGCCGGACAAGGCCACCCCGATCAACGATGGCGACACGCTCTCCTTCGGCAAGATTACCTGCACTTTCAAAAAACTAGCATGAACGAAAAATGGGTTGGAACGCCGCACCGTTCCAACCCATTTTTCGTTTATTTCCCCTTCCACACGGGTTTGCGCTTCTCCAGATAGGCACGCACGCCCTCGGCAAAATCTTCGCTGCCGTAGACGCGCGTAACGACATCATCGAAGGGGATATTTTGCACGACCTCGCTGATACGGCGGTGCGCCTCTTTGGTGGCCCAGATGGTGAGCGGAGCCATCAGCGCGATCTGATTGGCGATCTCCTTCACGTGTGTCAGCAACTGGGCATCGTCGATGATGGCGGTCAGATAGCCGCATTGCAGAGCGTCGCTGGCCGAGAGCAGGCGTCCGGTGAAGAGCATCTCTTTGGCGCGCATGGCTCCGAAGGCATTAACCAGGTGTTGATAGTTCTTGAGGCTCAAACAATTGCCCAGCGTGCGCCCGATGGGCACACCGAAGCGTGAAGTGGGTGTGGCATAGCGCAGATCACAGACGGTTGCCAGCATAATACCGGCTCCTACAGCATAGCCCTGCACGGCGGCAATCGTCGGCTTGGGGAAATTATAGAGCCGTTCGATAATGGCCTCCATCTTGCTCTCGTAGGGCACAGCATCCTCACCCGTGAAACTGGTAAACTGCTGAATATCGGTGCCTGCCGCGAAAGCCCGCCCGCCATCGCCACGCAACACGACCACGCGCACTGCATGCTCCTCGGCCAGTTGTTCCAAATGTTGCGCTAACTGCCGATACATCGACCAGCTTAGCGCGTTAAGCTGAGCTGGTCGTGAGAGTGTCAGTATAGCAACCGGGCCATCCTGTTCCAGCAGTACCGCGCCATCCTCTTCCTTCGCGCTTTCCTGCTCCGGCTCTATCTCCTGCGCTACGGTGGCCTGCTTTATCTGTGTATGGTCATCGTCGGACTGAACCGGGACAGTATTCTCCGACTGCGTTTCTGCTCCATCCTGTTCCTCTGCAAGGGCATTCTGCTCTTGCCGATCAGTCTGCTCATCGTTTGACATTGTGATGTCCTTCCTCATATAGTGATGTTATTGTAGTCGTTTCTAAAGTATATCCTACCTGGGGGAAGCTATGGTAGACGAAGAACGGCAATTGACAACTGTCGAGCAGTTTGAAAACAGCCCTATCCGCAAAATCTGGCATCAAGGCGAATGGTGGTACTCACTTGTCGATATTATGGCATTTATTGTCGGCAGCAATCGCGCTCGCAAGTATTGGTATGATCTCAAGAAGAGGATCATCGAGGAGGAAGGATATAGCCAGTTGTCCGAAAAAATCGGACAACTGAGGTTTGAGTCATCTGATGGAAAACGGTACAAGTCGGATGCAGCAAACGTTACAACTGTTGTCCGTATCCTTCAAAGTATACCTTCGCCCAAAGTAGAGGGCTTTAAACAATGGCTCTCGAATCTTGCGACAGAAGAAATTCAGGCTATTGATGATCCTGAGTTGGCAAGAGAGCGGCTACGCAAGGCATATGAACGGATGGGGCGTTCCGCTAGCTGGATCAAGCTTCGACTCGAAGGGATTGAGATCCGCAAGAAACTGACAAATGAGTGGCAAATACGTGGAATAGTTTCCAGTTGGGAGTATGCTGTACTCACGAATCGTATCTCGGAAGAAACTTTTGGCATCACCACAAAGGATCACAAAGCTCTTAAGGGGCTGAAAAACCAGGATCTTCGTGAACATTACACTGACATCGAGCATGCACTGATAAACTTGAGTGAAGCAGCCGCACACGAATTTACCGTACAGCGCAACTCTTATGGTTTTGAGCGCATACAACAAGATGCCATAGACGGCGGCAAAGTTGGCGGGCGTGCCAGAGCCGATCTGGAGTCGCAAGGCTTAAAAGTTGTCAGCGAGCAAAACTTTCTCAACGCTGAAAAACCTGAGCGTCAGATAGCCGAGAAGCCATCGCAAAAACCAAAGCGCGTCAAGAACAAGAAAATATCAGACGAACAGGGAACATTACTCTAAACCCATGAAGAAAGGATGGTTGTTCTGTGCAGGCGGCACTGGAAGGCTTGCGTGTGCTGGATCTCACGCAGATCATGGCCGGCCCATTCTGTACTATGCTGCTAGCGGATCTGGGGGCCGAGGTGATCAAGATTGAGAACCCGCGCGGCGGCGACGACTCGCGCCGCATGGCTCCGCCGTACTATAACGGCGAATCGGCAGCTTTTATCGCCGTCAACCGCAATAAGTATGGACTCGCGCTCGATATTCGCGCACCACAGGGAAAAGAACTCTTGTGGAGGTTAATTGCGACGGCGGATGTGCTGGTCGAAAATTTCCGCCCTGGCACATTGGAGCGGCTGGGCTTCGGGTACGAGGCGATACACGAGCGTTATCCACGCCTGATCTACTGCTCTATCTCCGGTTTCGGACACACGGGGCCAATGTCCACACAGGGCGGCTTCGATCTGGTGGCACAGGCTATGAGCGGTCTTATTTCTGTCACCGGCACACCGGAGGAACCGGCGAAAGTCGGTGTGCCGATCAGCGACCTCAACGCCGGTCTGCTCGCCAGCCACGCCATTCTGGCGGCGTTGATCGCGCGTGGACGCACTGGTGAGGGTCAGTATCTCGATACGTCTTTATTAGAGGGCGCGCTGGCCTATACAATCTGGGAGTCGAACGAGTATTGGGCCACCGGTCAGCCGCCGCGTGGCCTGGGTACCGCGCACCGGCTCTCCGCACCCTACCAGACCTTTGCTACGGCCAACGGCTGGGTCGCCATTGGCGCGGCCAATCAGCGCAACTGGGAACGTCTGTGCCACGCGCTGGAACGACCAGACCTGCTCACCGACACCCGCTTCATCGACAACGCGGCACGCATGGCCAACCGCCCGGCGCTGGTCGAGGCGCTGACCACGACCTTCAAGACGCGCACAACTGAGGAGTGGATGTCGCGTTTAGAGGAGGCGGGCGTACCATCCGGCCCCGTGCTGACGCTCGATCAGGTCTATCAGCATCCGCAGGTGCGCGCACGTGGCATGGATATGGAGATCGAGCATCCCATCGCCGGACGGGTACATGCCATCGGTTTTCCAGTCAAATACTCGGCCACGCCGGGGAGAATCTATCGGCCTGCGCCTGTATTGGGCCAGCATACGTTTCAGTTGATAGAGGCGCTGGGCGTGAGCCACGAGACATGCCTGCAATTGGAGCGGGATGGCGTACTCTATGATGCTCATATTGGTTCACACGAATAGAAGGAGCCTTTCATGCAACTCGATTGCGTAGCTTTACAGTTGTACACCGTGCGCGACGAGACAGCGCGTGATTT
Source organism: Ktedonobacteraceae bacterium (assembly GCA_034436045.1). Classification (GTDB taxonomy): domain Bacteria; phylum Chloroflexota; class Ktedonobacteria; order Ktedonobacterales; family Ktedonobacteraceae; genus H111-94. Next base: position 17,007 of record DAOTVZ010000294.1, read on the forward strand.
CGTCGGTACGGTGCGTCGCGTCGCTGAGATCGGCTATCGGGCCGTTGAGTTCGCTGGCTATGGCGGGCTGTCGGCACGTGAGATGGCGACGCTGCTCAAAGAGACCGGGCTGAAAGCGGCATCCACGCACGTTGGTCTGGCCGCGTTGGAGAAGAATCTGGAAGGCGAGATCGATTACTGCTTAGAGATCGGTTGCCAGTATTTGATTATGCCCTGGCTACCGCCCGAATTGCGCACACCAGAGTATTTCCGCACACTGGCCCCACGTCTGAACGAGTGGGGTGTGCGCTGTCACGAGCGTGGCCTGCACTTTGGCTATCACAACCACGACTTCGAGTTCGTGCCGCACGACGGGAAGTACCTGCTCGACAGCCTGCTAGAAGTCACCAACGACGTGCTCTTCAAGCTCGAACTGGATGTCTACTGGGCCGCCTACGCCGGAGTTGATCCAGCCAGCTACATTCAGCAACACAGTGGACGCATCCCCCTCATCCACGTCAAAGATATGACGCCTGACCGCACCTTTACCGAGGTCGGCGATGGCACGCTCAACCTTGAATACGTCATCCAGATTGCCCGCGCCAACGGTACCCAGTGGTTCGTCGTAGAAAATGACCGCCCCACCATCCCCTCGCTGGAGAGCGCGCGCCGCTCATTGGAGAATTTGCAGAAAATGAATGTATAAATAATCTCGTCGGGGCGTGATTTATCACGCCCTGCTCTCCCCTCGCTCCCCTCTCAGGGCGTCTTGAATTTTCACCACCGACCTCGCCGCTCCCGTCGGGGCGTGATTTATCACGCCCTGCTCGCCTGTCGCTCCCCTCTCAGGGCGTCTTGATGAATTTTCACCACCGACCTCGCCGCTCCCGTAGGGGCGTGATTCATCACGCCCTGCTCGCCTGTCGCTCCCCTCTCAGGGCGTGATAAATCACGCCCCGACGGTATGATGCCATTGCCGGTTTCGGGGGAAAAATTCATTATCGCATCTCTACAAAAATTCGGATATTTAGAGGATATTAGTTGCCTGTGCGAGCATACTGAGCCTGTTTGCAGCCAGCACTGACATTGTATTAGATAAGATTTATAGCGCAGTGGCATTATTTTTTTCACTCCTCACTGGCCCGGCTTTTTCGTTTTCGATACTCATGTGGAGTTATCCGCTCCCATTTACGAAATACCTTAGAGAAATAATTGGGATCGTTATAGCCGACACGCGCGGCAATTTCGATAATGGAAGCGTTACTATGATCTAGCAAATATTTTGCTTCCTCAACCCTGAGCTTGTTGATATAGCTGGTGATCGTCATTCCCAGGACTTGCTTGAAAACGCGAGAAACAGGCATCCAGCGCCCGGTAAAACTCTATACCACTCCGAAAACCTATATACGCGATATCACCATCACAACCGCTATCGATGGAGCAGATGGACTGGTTGATTACAGCATTATCACCCAGGGAGAGGATCACGTGGAACTTCGTGTCTCCATTCAGGACGAGGCAGGCACCACCGTCGCCAGAGGTAGCGGCTCGACCGGCCACCTTATCATTAACGGAGTGCATCTGTGGCAGCCGCTGCATGCCTATCTGTACACCTGCGTGGTAGAACTATGGCAGCATGGGCAGTGTCTCGATATCTACGAACAACCGTTCGGCGTGCGCACGGTCGAGGTGCGGGATGGAAAATTCCTCATCAATGGGCAACCCTTTTACTTTAAGGGCTTCGGCAAACACGAGGACTCCGCTCTTCACGGGCGCGGTTTCGATGAGGTGATCAATGTGAAAGATATGAGCCTGCTCAAATGGATGGGCGCGAACTCCTTCCGCACCTCGCACTACCCCTACTCCGAAGAGCTGATGCGCCTGGCTGATCGTGAAGGGCTGGTAGTGATTGATGAGGTGCCAGCAGTAGGACTGCACTTGAACTTGGGGGCCATGCTGGGTAGGGGAGAGCAACAACATAAAACGTGGGAAGAACTGGGCACCGGTGAGCATCACGCACAGGTAATCCATAAACTGATCGCCCGCGATAAAAATCATCCCTGCGTGGTAATGTGGTCGATTGCCAACGAACCGGCGTCCGAAGAGGAAGGTGCGCATGAATACTTTCAGCCACTCGTCCAGCTTGCACGAGAGCTTGACCCACAGAAACGCCCTGTCACGATTGTGATTCATCTCATGGCCACACCCGATACCAATAAAGTTTCTGACCTGGTAGATGTGCTGGCATTGAACCGCTACTATGGCTGGTACGTTCACGGCGGACAATTAGAAGTCGCCAAGGCCAGCTTGCGTATCGAGCTGACGGGCTGGAGTCGCGTGCAGCCAGGCAAACCCATTATGTTCACCGAGTATGGTGCCGATACCATCGCGGGTTTTCACGATACAACGCCGGTGATGTTCTTTGAAGAGTACCAGGTCGAGTGCCTGAAGGCTAATCATGAAGTGATAGACGAGTTCCCCAACTTTATCGGCGAACAGGTGTGGAACTTCGCAGATTTCCAGACCAGCCAGGGCATCATGCGCGTCCAGAGCAACAAAAAGGGTGTGTTCACAAGGGAACGCAAACCGAAAATGGCCGCACACTATCTCAGAAAACGCTGGCTGGCGATTCCAGACGTTGGCTATAAACCATAATGCTGATATGCTACAATGATAACCATAGCTAGCCCGATTGCCACGAAAGAAACGCAAAACTCTCTTATAGAGGCAGTATATGTTACGGATTATCTACATGGGTACGCCCCACTTCGCCGTGCCCGCGCTGGAAGCTTTGATCGAGCATGCCGCACCGGGGAAGCTCTTGCCGGAAGGCTACGAGATCGTCACAGTGGTAACGCGCCCCGACAAACCGTCCGGGCGTGGACGCGAGGTCGTCTATTCGCCGGTTAAGCAAGTCGCGCTGGCGCATGGTATTCCCGTCTGGCAACCCGGTTCGTTCAAGAAGGCTGAGAACAGCGCAGCACTGGCGGCTTATCATGCCGACCTCTATATCGTCGCCGCCTTCGGGCAGATTCTGCCGCAGAGCGTACTCGATCAGCCACGCCTGGGCACGCTCAACATTCACGCCTCGCTTTTACCTAAATATCGCGGTGCCGACCCCATTGCAGAAGCGATTCTACAAGGCGAAAGCGAAACCGGCATCACCATTATGCTGCTCGACGCGGGCATCGACACCGGCCCCATGCTGCTCAAGCGCAGCTTGCCGATTGCTGAGGACGATACTACCGGCACGCTCACCACGAAACTGGCCGCCCTGGGCGCGCAATGCATTCTCGAAGTTCTGCCGCGCTGGGTCAACGGAGAGATTACGCCGGAGCCGCAGGACGAGCTACAAGCCACACATACACGTATGCTAAAGAAAGAGGATGGCCTGATTCGGTGGGACAAACCGGCGGCGGTCATCGCGCGGCAGGTACGCGCCTACAATCCCTGGCCATCCGCTTACACCTACTGGCAGGGCAAGCTGCTCAAAATCCAGATGGCGTACACGCTCCCTTTGCAACCTGATCCTTCGGTTACGCCCGGTACGGTGGGCACGCATGACGAGGCCGGTCATCGCCAGCTAAGTATCGCCACCGGTTCCGGCTTGCTGGTCGTGAGCCAGTTGCAGCTTGAGGGCAAGAAGAGCATGAGCGCGGAAGAGTTCTTGCGTGGTTACAAACAAATCGTGGGCGCTGTACTTGGTGCATAAACTGGAAAGGCACAGAACATGAGCGTTATCGTCTATGTGAATGGCAATCTTTATACAATGGACGTCCAGCAGCCCTACGCGCAGGCTATGGCTATCGATACTGTAAGCGGGCGCATTCTCGCCGTCGGCAGCAACGACGAGGTGAGGCGTGTGCGGCCCGCCGGGACAGCGCAAGAGATCGTTGATCTCAAGGGCAGAACCGTCCTTCCCGGCTTCATCGATGCCCATATCCACCTGCTGGATACCGCCTATCGCGCACACTACATCGACGCCGGAGCCTGTCAGAGCGAGGAGGAGGTAGCGGAACTGGTGCGCGCGCGGGCCGTACAGACTCCTGCCGGACAATGGATTCAGGGCGGTCACTGGGACAAGAATCTCTGGCCCGGACAGCATTTCCCCACGAAAGCCTCGCTGGACGCCGCCGCACCGCAGCATCCCGTAGCGCTCTGGAGCAAGGATGGACACCTGCTATGGGTCAATTCGCTGGCCTTGCAGCGCGCGGGCATCAGCGCCGCAACACCGCAGCCGGAGAATGGGGCCATTCTCCACGATAGCGATGGCGAGCCAACCGGCATTTTACAGGAGGAGGGCGCGACCAGCCTCGTCTACCGCGTCATCGACCGCTCAGATATCAACCTGAGCCGTGTACTTATTCATCAGGCCATCGCGGAATTACAGCGCCGGGGCATCACGACTATTCACGACATCGAGGGCGACACCTCGTTACAACTATTCCGTGAGTTGCGTGACGCGGGTCAGTTGGGCGTGCGCGTTCAGATGTTTTTGCCACGTCACATGTTGCCTATCCTGCCGGAAATGGACATCCATAATTTTGAGAACGATCTTTTGCGCGTGGTGGGCATCAAAATCTTTGCCGATGGCACGCTCGGCTCACAGACTGCTGCCATGCTGGAAAGCTTCGAGGGCAGTCCTGACAACTACGGCATTCTCTCTACGCCCGAACGCGAGATGCTCAACAATGTGCGTGCCGCCGCCAGCATGGGCCTGATCGTCTCTATCCATGCCATCGGCGACCGCGCCGCGCGTGTCGCCTTGAACGCCATCGAATACGCACAGCAGTTGGAACAGCAGGCTGGGCGTGATATAGCAGGACGCGATTCAGCAGGGCGTAACACAGCAGGACGTAACACAGCAGGGCGTGACACAGCAGGGCGTAACACAGCAGGGCGTGATACAACAGGGCGTGATGAATCACGCCCCTACGGACCGCGTTATCGCCTGGAGCATGTGCAATTGATCGCGCCCTCGGACCTGGAACGCATGCGCCGCCTGGGGGTCATCGCCTCTATTCAACCCTATCACGCCGTTGCCGACCGCGACATCGCCGAGCGCTATTGGGGCAAGCGTCACCGCCACGCCTATGCCTACCGCACCATCCATGAGAGCGGCATTCCCATCGCTCTCGGCTCCGACTCGCCCGTCGAAACCTTTGATCCCTTGCGCATCCTGTACGCCGCTACGCTCAGACGCGCGCCCAACATCGCGCGACCCGCGTGGCTGCCCGATCAGGCATTGCCCATCAGTGACGCTCTGTGGGGCTATACGCTCGGTGCTGCCTACGCCGGAGGTGAGGAACAACTGAAGGGATCGCTCACCGTCGGCAAGCTCGGCGACGCCGTTGTGTTGCGGGAGGATATCCTGCATACGCCACAGGAAAACATGGCCGAAAACGGTGTCCAGGCCACCATCCTGGGTGGCAACGTGGTTTACGGGGAACTGTGAACAGGGTGAACAAAGAGAGCGAGGGCAGAGGGTATATCGTGCGCAGTATCATAGTAGAGGTGTACCCTCTGCCATCGCCCTGCCTTGTACTCACCTTGAATGCTATAATGCTACGTAGAGAATACATCCTCAGAGTCTGTCATCACGAAAAGGAACATACGCAATGCTATTAGAGGCTGAGATACGAAAAATGCTTGTCAGCGGCGACCAGTGGGGCGGATGGCATGGCTATCAACTACCGATCAGTAATCAATACGTAACGATATGGACACCCGCCGGTACCGAGATGCATTGGAAGCCCGGCACCTGGATCGCGCAAAAGCACCAGCTTAGCTACTTCTGGCCCGATGCCTGGTATACCATCCATATCGGCTACGATTTACAGGGACATTTCGTAAGCGGCTATTGCGATGTCGTTTTGCCCACGCCCGCGTATACCAGCACTTCACGCGAACTGATCTACACAGACCTCTACATCGACGTAGTCATACGAGAGGACTATAGCGTCTATACGAAAGATCAAGAGGTCTATGAGCGCGCTGCACAGCGTTACCCCATCGTCGAACAGGCCCGTCGGCAATCCTTCGCCGTGCTGGACTGGCTGGAAGAACACGCGAAGCACTGGAGCGGCCCCTTCACCATCATCCCCCGACAACTTCCTCGCGTGGACTTTGAACAGCTTAGCCCCGAAGAGGCAGCGGCCAGCATGCGCAGTGTGTTACCCTCAGTATGATGAATAATACTATGTTACCAGAGGATTTGCAGGAAGCCTTACGCCAGCACGGCATCACGCGCTATGACGAGATAGCCTTGCGCGAGGCGCTTGAGCAACATGCCGCCACCTACACACTCTTCAAACTGGCCGACTGGCCCGCACGGCGCTGGAAATGCCGCTATCGTCTGATGATGGGCGTGGGCGTCTATGACGCACAAAATGTGCCCGAAGCCTACGCCAGAGGGCTGCTGGCCCTGCTCAACAAACCAACAAACGAGCAAGGGGGAGACACGTAGCGAGACAGGGCGGTCGCCTTGCAGGTGGCTCCCCTGCTTTGTCGTCGCCCTGTGTGCCTGATGAATATCTCCTTCTATACTATGCCGATTTGTGTGGTAGCGCAGCTTCAAAGGTTCCGGTCACTTTGACGTCGCCATTCTGGTCGGTGGCCTGCACCTTGCCGACGATGCGGGCCTCGCCGTTAGCCTCATACTTGTCGGTCACGACACCTGTGCAGGTGATGACATCATCGAGGTGCGTCATGCCTTTGAAGCGCACACCAAATTTGCGCAGAGCCGTCGGGCCAACATAGTCACTGAGCAATTGACCTACGAAGCCCATGATGAGCATACCGTGCGCGATGATGCCGCCCGTGCCAACCATCTCGCCAACCTTCGGATCGGTATGCAAAGGATTGAAGTCGCCGGAGGCTCCGGCATAGCGTACCAGTTGCAGGTGTGTGACAGGCGCTTTGACCAGTTTGGGTAGTTCCTCACCAACCTCGACATCTTCAAAATAGCGTTTGATAGGAGCCTGAATCGCCGTAATTTCTGTCGTCATGAATGCTACTCCTCTGCTCTATTCGCGGACAACGATGGTCGTGCGCGCCTTCAGCACAAGCTGATTATGCTGGTTGGTGTAACTGGTCTCGGTGGTCACGATGTCCATTGAACTGCCATCGCGCCCGGCGCGATGCCTGCCCTCGACAATTTTGGAGACACCGGTCAATACATCGCCTGGATAAATAGGGGCAAGGTACTCATATTCTTCCTCACCATGTAAAACGCGCGCAAGATTAATGCCCACACTTGCCAGGTTGCGTCCACCGTTCCTGTTGCCCCAGAAGCTGAAGAGCGTAGGCGAGGTCGGCGAAAGAGGTACATCGGGATAACCTGCGGCCTGGGCCGCCTCGCGGCTATGATAAATCGGGTTGGGGTCGCCGATGGCGGTGGTTAGCTCATCAATTTTGTTGCGATATACCTCAACAGTAAAGGGGGGGAAAGTTTGGCCAACTTTGCTTGTGTCGAACATGCTTGTGTTTCTCCTTCATGGAACAACGCCAGATTGTTGTTCCTCTGTCGCCGTCTGGCTGGCACTAACAAGCCAGATAAGAGACTTGCAGTATCAGTATCCGATGTGTGGCGAAGCTCTGTCAAGCCGGTAGGTCTGGCATCAGGCCAGATGACGTAAGAACAGAGCTTTATCCTATCCGAGCCGGTGTCTCGTGTGATGCGCGTAGACAAACGCGCTTCCAAACGGCGTTGACCCACGTTCTCGACACGGAACACCGGCTCGGATAGGATAAAGCTCTGTCCCCACACCAGACTTTCCTGAATTTATACCAACCGTCTGACCCATTCGCTGACGAAGGGCAGGCGATAGTCCTGACCGTCTTCAGACTGAAGGCCGGCCATGATGATGAGCCAGGCCCAGAGAATGATGGTGGCCCACCAGAGGATGCTGAGCAGGAGGCCAAGCCCAAAGTTGGTCAAAATGCTCAATAGTGGGATATAACCGAGCATCATCTTGAGGATGCTAACGACGAACATGACAATCGAGAGCGCGCCAAACGTGATCATCGATTGTGCCGCGTGCCAGCGCACACTTCGATTGCGCTCGACAAAAAACAGAATGATGCCCGACAGCCAACCAAAGGCATAAGCCAGCATACGCTCCAGGCGAATGTTTAATCCCAGGCTCGTCATTCTATACATCATTGGATGCCTCACATTTCTTCGGTGTGATCAGGTAATGTGCTGATCCATATCTGTCATATATACGCGAAGGAATGAGGCATGTTGCAAGCAATACATGGATGCTGTGCCTGCTATCCCTAAACTCATACGCTTATCACACGGCCCAGGGCTGACGTGTCGTTGTTATCGTCTGACCAGAAGCGATAGCCTGCGCGATCATAAGACTGATGTACTGATCTTGTGACGCTTCCGCCAGACTGTACATATCCGCCCCGCCATCCACATATTGATCCATGCCGACCATGCAGGAGGCGACGGCGATCTCATCGTCGCTCAGGCGCGCGGGAATGAAGGGATTAGTATAGAGCCACTCGCTACCCAGGAGAATGCCGCGATGAAAATAGCCTTCCAGGTTGCCCTCTTCCCCGGCGTCCTGGCGCGTGAAGGTGAGCGTGACGGGCGTGCGATAATCTTGCAGGTAACGTACCTGGTGGTTGTTGATCTCGCCGCGATCCCCGCGCACAAGCAGGCGATTAGAACGAATCCAGGAGCGGTACTGCTCGCTGGCGAAGTCGAAGACACCCAGCTTGTCACCAAAATCCAGGTAAGCAATCTGCTGTTCGGAGGTCACAGTATGTTCGTGCGTCGGTGGCCCGCTGCGGTCAGGCCCGGCGATGAGCGAGGATGTGAAGCGATGCGCGGTGATCTTTGGCGACTCGAAGGTGAGGCCCAGGAAGCGGCGTAACAGGCTGATGCCGTGATAATCATGCGCAATCGAAACCTGGGCCTGCGTCACGTGGCCTAATTTACCGCTGCGCACAAAATTCAGACGCGCGACGTGCAGAGGCTGCAAGTGGTACTGCTCGGCCACCTGAATTCTGGCTCCACGTTTACTCAGTTCATGCAGCATGAGCAGGCCATCCAGGTCTGCGGCAGGCGGCGTCTCCGTCAAAGCAGGGAGAGAGTGTTCGGCCAGAATGGTCAGAATCTGTGGCGTGACCGTGCGCGGCACAGAGACAACAACGAACCGCAGATCACTGAGACGCAACAACTCGTCCAGCGTGCGATAGGTTTTCACACCCCATTCCGCCTCAAGCGCCCGCCCTTTCACCTCGTCGCGCACAAACATGCCCGCAACCTCAAAGCGCTCCGGTAGCGCCTGCGCGACCCTGAGAAAGAACTGTGAACGCCAACCGCCCCCAACAATAGCAAAACGCGAGGGATTCATAAAAATATATCCACCTTCTAGCAAAATAAATGCAGGATGCGCCCAATCTCTTATACCATTGGGTACAATTTTTGTCCCTTGCTGTCATAGTATACACTACTGAGCGGGGCATCAGAGGTGAAATGGGTAAAGGTAAAAATAAAAGAGATATATATACCTTCCTGGTCTATCAACATGTTTAAGGCTAAAATTAGATTAGCACCTCTATCGTCACCTTCAAAAAGAACCGGGAGGAGCTGTTCCGGTAGTTTGATACCGGATGGTGCCTCTGGTACTAATTTTATAGTATATCTTCCTTTAGCACTACCAGACTTTAAAGAGATAAATGTGTAAAGATTAATAGGTGTAGGAGGCATCTGTGCAGGAGATGTAGACACCGGAACAGTCAGCGTTATGCGATCAACGTTTCTGATAATGCTAATTACTCCGTCTATTTCTTGCAGAATTTTTTCGCAAATGAGGGTAGCCGCCAGATAAGGTCCACTTTCACTTATCATACTACATTTATTCCATCAACTAGCTGATATTTGTTTCCTCAATGATATACACCAAACCGCGATTGCAAGTATAACATATAAGGTAAAGTTTGTCAGTTACTATTCTAACTGGGTCTCTATTCTCTAGGGGGATGAGAGCAATGAGTAGTTCGTTGGTGTACCTTTCGGAACTGATGGGCAATGGAAAACGCCCCAAGCAGCCCATAAAACCGCTTGAGGCGTTTCTCGTGTGTTGCAGAGTGCCAAGGGACGGAATCGAACCGACGACACCAGCATTTTCAGTGCTGTGCTCTACCAACTGAGCTACCTTGGCGACGTCAACTACTATAACATGTCTTGTCCTCTTCGTCAAGCCCTTCACACGAGCGAATTTTCCCTTCAGGCGTCGATACTGGTGCGCTCTGGCCGGAAGGCAGGGATGCAGAGCGACCAGTATTCGCACTGCTGCTCCCGTGAGGCATTACTGTAGGTAACACGTGTGCCTTTCTCGATCAGGGCGCTTTCCCCCGGCCCGACCTCGTAGTGTCCTCCCTCGGCCTCGACGAGTAGTGTGCCCTGCACGACAATGACGACCTCGTCGAAGAGCGCGACCTGGGCTGGTTCGCGCCACGCAGGCGGTGCCAGCATGTGGGCCAGGCTGAAGTTATCCTGCTGCGTGTTCAGTACGCCAAAATGCTCATCGATGAGCTTGCCGTCCTCACGCGGAAAGATCGTACCACGTGTCACTTTTCGTATCATTGTACAGTTCCTTACCTTACTATAGGTTTCAAATGCACTATTATTGTTCTACCCTGCGCGTCTGGGGCGGTGTGGGAGCCGGTTCACCACAGACGCTGCAAAAGCGCGCATTAGGGCGGTTCATATGACCACAAGGCCATGTGCGCAACCCGCTGGACGGTGTGCCACCCGTCATCCCTGCGTTCGCGGTCGGCATCATCGGTCTGACCACGCCCCCTGGCGGCGTCATGGGCGCAAGTGGTGAAGCGGATTGGCCCATCCTGGTCGGCGCGCCAAACGCGCTCATACCATCCAGCAGGCTATCGGAAGCCGGAGTGACCGGCGGTACCGGCATGGGCGGCATGGGCCGGGCTGTGGCGGGTGGCACAGCGACCTGTTGCGCCGCCGTGGTCATCACTCTCGGCGGTTGAGCGCGTTTCTCTCGCTTGCCACGCCTCACCACTACCATGACCAGAGCCGCGAGTAGCAGTAGTAGCACCAGCACAACTCCGACAGTGATGGCCAGCGCCTTCAAGCTTGCCAGATTAAAACCCCCACTTGCTGGCGCGGCCTGCTTACCCTTTCCATTGTTGCCAGTAGGGATTTTCTCATGGGCGGCTTGCCCCTGTGCGTAATTCAGGTAGGGTGTGACGGCTTTGAAGAGCGGATAGTGGTTTGCCAGTTGCTGAAACTCGCTGGCCGCTTTGTGCCAGTGGCCAGGAGCGGTTGAGGCGTAATCGTCGAACGCCTGCGTCCAGGCCTGCTCAAAGGGGCCGGGCGCGGTATCCAGCTTGAGTGCTTGTATCAGGCTGCGGGCGCTATTGCTGGCTTGCAAGAAGCTTGTGCCACTGGTGCCACTGCTATCGACAATGCCAAAACTGACAATGCCAACGACCGCGCCGCTACTATTGAGCGCGGGGCCGCCGCTATCGCCATGTTCCACGTTGCCGCCCACCTGAATGACCGGTGCGCCGCTATCAGTCGTCTTGATTGAACTGACGAAAATCTGGTTCACCGAGGGAGTAAGCAGATCGGTCGGGCGCTGGCTGACATCACCGTTGCCGGGGAAACCAATAATAGTCAGTTGATCCTGCTGCTGGACATTGGAAGAGTCGCCCAGCGGTACGCTGGGCGTATCATCCATCGGCACATGGATAATCGCCACATCCGCCTGATTAAAAGAACTCTGCTGCTCGATCTTATCGACGTTGGCAAACAGGCCGCTCGGCACATTCTGAAGACTGGTGGCGGTGAGCGGGCCGCTGTAGCTGGTACTCAGAAAAACAGTGCTGGCGAGCGAGTCAAACCTGGGGGTAGAGGCCAGTTGGCCACTCTGTAGCTCCTGATTGACCTGATCTGGCGTGACCGTTGTCGTTGCCAGATGATGCTGGTTGATGTACTGCGCGACATCCGGCGCGGCTAAGGTATCAAAGGCTTGCTGCACACCGGGGTCCTGTACAGGTGGGTTAATGACATGATCGGCGGTAAGGATATCGCCATGTGATGTAATAAAGGTGCCGCTGCCGGAGAAGGTTAGTTGATAGCTGCCCTGTTGCGGGAACACGACGTTCCCATCGGCGAGCTGCACCGTCAGATGACCGTTTCCAGTAGTAAAGATACGCACAACAGCCGGTTCAGCAATATCGACGGCGCGCACCACCGGGTTGGTCACGTTGCCGCCAGGCATCCCGTCAGCCAGCACACGCCCCCCCCGACCGGGGATGGCGACCAGCAGGCAAATCAACAACGCGGAGAGCAGGAGCCACAGCGGCCCTCTCTGGCTCTGCTGCCCGTGCGTCGAGAAAGCATAGTCTGAATTCGTACTCATCATTATTTTTAGCCTCACCCATGACTGGCGCAGGACATGTCTGTAGCATTATATCGCAACCATACCTGATATCCACAAGGGACATCACTCATGTAGTAATATCCCTTGCAGATATCAGGTATATAGACAGAAAAGTACTACTGTGAAATACGTATCAAGCGAAGAGCAGGTTGTGGATATTACCGATTGAGCCATGTCTCGGCATGCATACTGTAAACGACGAGATCTACGAAGTGGTCATAGAGCCACTCGCCTTGCCGGATAAAGCCTGTTTCTTGAAAACCGAGACGCTGGGGAATCGCCCGGCTGCGCATATTCTCGCTCGCGCAGCGAATCTGAACCTGGACGAGATGCAGGGTATGAAAGGCGTAATCAATCATATCGCGGCAAGCCCTCGTCATGATGCCCCTGCCCTGAAAAGCTGCACCCAGCCAGTAGCCAATCTCGACTGTGCGCCCCTTCCAGTTGATGTCGTGAAAGCCGATACTGCCTGCCAGTTGTCTCCGATACCAGATGCCACATGAGAAGCCGCGATTGCTGGTGTAGCGCGTCAATTCATCCAGAATGAAAGCCTGCGTGTCCAGGACGGTACGTGTGCTATCCAACCAGGGCAACCAGGTGCGCAAATAGGCGCGATTCTGATCGGTCAGGGCGAAAAGCGTGGGGGCATCTTCTTCAGAGAAAACGCGCAGCACTATATCATCATCTACTATGAGTTGCAAAAGAGGCATGCCATGTACATCACGCGGCCCATGCGTAGCATGGATACCGCGTGTATGGCCGCGTAAAAACTCCTGATGTTCGTCGCGCTGTGTCATGTGTTTTCCTTATCTAGCTCAAAATGTTCACAAAGATATGCTATGAGCTAGGGTAGCAGGCTGAGACTAAGCTTCAGAGCATGATCGACGCGGCTCAGCTCTTCCGGCGTGATAGAGCCTCTGCGCCGCAGTAGGCGGGATTTTTCAATCGTCATTACCTGCTCACACTTGACATCAGTATAATCGGTCAGGCCATTTTCTTCGCTAGGCGCGATACGAACATGGAGCGGTAATTCGCGCTCGGTGCGACTCATTGAAGCGACAATCGTCAAGGGGTACGTTGGAGAAGCGTTACCCCGATCATTTTGTATAATAAGGGCCGGACGTGTCCCCTGTTGTTCCGCGCCTCGGCCAGGAGACCAGTTGACATCCCAGATTTCGCCCCGGCGGGGGCTGGGAAACATGTGCCCGGACTCAACGTTTTTCACCTGTTGGGGGCTGGGCGGTGACGGCCTCGCCTCACTACTCATGCATACGTACCTTATGCAACCATACCTTCGTGGCCAGCATCAAAAAAGAAACGAGCATCATCAAGGGTATCTGGGAGGGAGCCGAGGTAGGCATAAGCTTCATCAAGGGAGTAGTTCAGGGAGGAAAGTTCGCGTTCGCGGCGTTGAATAATGGCGGCTTTGAGTTGCTGATAATTATCCTGTCTCATCAATTCCATAATGGTCTCCACTACATCTCCTAGCGAAGAATCCAGTTCGACGGCCAGCGCCTTTAGCTCTTTATGCTGGGCCGATGGGATTTGTATCGACTTGCGGACGAGGTTTTCATGCCGATAAAAATCTGGATGCACAACAGCCATGAAGATGCCTCCTGGTTATAACACGACATCACGCTATCTCTTTCACAATTGTACTTGCCCCTCTTTCAAATGTCAATAAAGAGTCCCGCTCATTCTGAGAAAACGTTAAAATTGTGAGCAAATTGAGTTCCGCCATTTTCTGCGGATGCGTACCCAAAAAATAGTATTATCCAACGTTTATGCATTGACATTCTCTGTTTGCTCTCGTATTCTTATATAGGGGGAATATGTAACTTTTTTATGCAGCATTAATCGTTCGCACGGGCAAGAGGGAGTCGCCGATGAAAGAAGCGCGCTGTCCAAATTGCAATGCATCTTTATCAGATAACGTTAATTATTGTCTCAATTGTGGTGTACCCTTATCTATACCTGATTCTGATTTCACCACCGTAGCAATGGTAGAGGATGCAGAAACCTTAGATCTTAATGCCCCTACCGAACGTCTTCCACACGATAAAATACAGGAAAGGATGGCACGGCGGAAGCGCGTGCTCGCGTTACAGCTAGCAAATTTTCCCACGCCCGGCGATCTCACCGGCGGATGGTTTGCTGGTCGCCACGGCACGCGCCGCCCCGCCACCGTCAACGCAAAACATCATTCACGCTCCGGTCGGCTCACATCTCCTTCTCCACCTTCTTCCATCCCGATGAAATTGCCGGATGCCGACCTGGATGAAGAACCGGATGACGACGAGCAGCACACGCCGACCGGCGACCTCTTCTCGCAACGCAGACAGGTGACATGGCATAAAGAAGTCGAGAGCCATCACACGCCAGTAGCGGTGCCAACGCTGCCACCACGCCCGGTCACGTCTCCTCCATCCCCCATCCCTGTCTTGCCCCTACCTACACCATCACGGCACGAGAGGCATGTGCCGCCGGGTACCTTCTTCTGGGCCAGTCTCTTGATTCTTATCATGCTCGTGCTGGGGGGTGTCTTCGGCATTATCGTCACCTTCGGACGTGGCCTGACCAATAACCAGGTCAATAACCACCAGATGTCGCTGCAAGTTAGCCCCTCCAATCTGCCCATTGGCGCTACCATGACGCTGCGCGGCAGCAACTTTACGCCACATGGGAAAGTGGGCCTGGCCCGCGACGGCAGCATTCCTCTGCTGGACACCGGCGGCGTTTCGATCATTACCGCCGATGCACATGGCAACTTTACCGATACCGTACTGGTTGACACTAGCTGGGAGGCCGGTGAACATTTGATCAGCGCAGAGGATGCCACCTTGCACAAAGTCGCCCAGTTTCCGATCTTCGTCATCGGCAATGTGCAATCGCTGCGCCCCGCTCATCTGAGCATCATGCCCTCCACGCTGAATATGGGAGCTGCTGATATCGCAACGAGCAGTATACAGACACTTACCCTGAGCAACCTCGGCGGGGGGCAGATTAGCTGGCAAGGGCATACCAACAAAACCTGGGTGCAGATTAGCCCCAGCCAGGGCACGTTTGCCAGCAGTCAACACGTGCAGATCACTGTCGCCGTGAACCGCTCCGGTATGAACACGGGCAACCATAGCGCGGATATCTCTATTACCTCCAACGCCGGCGATAGCACCATTCCGGTGCAGATGCAGGTAACGCCGCTAAGACCTGAACACGAGGCGGTACTCCAGATTTCGCAGGCAGTGCTTACCTTCAGCGCCATTGACGGTGGTCAATCGCCCGCTGCGCAACAGGTCACAATCAGCAATCCGGGCATCTTGCCGCTCAACTGGCAGGCCACTACCAGCACCTCCTGGCTCTCCTTCTCGCCGCAGTCAGGAAGCCTGGAGAACGGCACCCGCCAGATGCTCTCCGTCAATGTGAATACCAGCACGCTACTCCCTGGCACCTATAGCGGCGTGATCACTGTCGCCGGTCAGGGCAGTAATCCCGTGCAGGATAGCCCACAGAACATCTACGTGAATGTGACGATTCTACCGCAATGCTCCTTGCAGGTTTCACCGGGGAACCTGACCTTCGCCGGTATTTATCAGCAACCGGCACCGGCAGCGCAGACAGTCACACTCAGTCCCTCGCAGAGTTGCACGTCGGCGCTACAATGGACGGCTTCAACCAGCGCTGGTTGGCTGACGGTCAGCGCGACCAGTGGCAGCACGCCCGCGTCGCCTTCCATCGGCATCAATATCAACAACCTGCAACCCGGCATCTACAATGGCTCGGTCTACTTCAGCACTTCGGCAGGCACGCAGACCGTGCCAGTGACATTCACGATGGGGCAACCCACCGCTCCGTTACTGGCGGCGGCACCGACCGCGCTGAACTTTAGCGGAATCCTGGGTCAGCCCAATCCAGCCGCCAAAACGTTCACTATCACAAATACCGGTGGCGGCACGTTGAACTGGCAGACGACAGTTACTACGGCGGTCGGCGGCAACTGGCTGACGCTCACACCCGCTTCGGGGAGCCTGGGGTTGGGCCAATCCGCGACGGTCAGCGTCAATGTAGCCACACTCAACACGCTGGTCGCGGGTACCTACAAAGGCACAATCACAGTCACCGGCACAGATGGCACAGGTAAACAGGTCGGCGGTAGTCCGCAGACTATCGCCGTGACCTTCGTGGTGCAGTCTCCTTGTGCCATCACTGTGACACCCACGCCGCTGACCTTCACCAGTATCGCCGGGCAGGCAACACCCCTGGCCGCGCAAGCGCTCTCGGTTGCCGCCGGTGGGGCCTGCGCCAATACGTTGAACTGGACGGCCACCGCGACTACCGCCGCTGGTGGCAACTGGCTCACCGTCACGCCCGCCAGCGGTACAGCCACGCTGAATACGGCGGGCACCAGCAGCATCAGTGTCACAACGACTGGTCTGGCCGCCGGTACCTATAACGGTACAGTGACCATCACAGCCACCGATAGCGTCACCAACGCGCCAGTCGGCACTCCGCAACAGATCCCCGTGACGCTGACGGTACAGCCTCCCTGCTCCTTGCAGGCCCCCTCGCCCACCCAACTGACCTTCACAACGGGGCAAGGGACCAATCCGGCGACACAGACTTTCACGCTCGGCGCAACCGGAGCCTGTGCAGATGCTCTTACCGTCACGCCCACCGTGACCACCCAGAGCGGCACGGGCTGGTTGGCCGTAACCCCCGGTGGGGCCACGCTTACGAGTGGCGGGAACGCTACCTTCACCGTGACCGTCACTTCCGCCAGCCTGACCCCAGGTACCTATAATGGTACAGTGACCATCGCGGCTACCGATAGCGTCACCAATGCGCCGGTCGGCACCCCGCAACAGATCCCCGTGACGCTGACGGTACAGCCTCCCTGCTCCTTGCAGGCCCCCTCGGCCACTCAACTGACCTTCACGGCTGAGTCGGGCACCAATCCGGCCACACAGACTTTCACGCTCAGTGCAACCGGAGCCTGTGCAGGCGCTATCGCCGTCACACCTACCGTGACCACCCAGAGCGGCACGGGCTGGCTGGCGGTGACCCCCACCGGGGCCACGCTTACGAGTGGGGGAAACGCTACCTTCACCGTGACCGTCACTTCCGCCAGCCTGACCCCAGGTACCTACCAGGGCAGCATTGCGCTGGCTGCTACCAACGGCGGCGCAGCTATTGTGGGCAGTCCACAGACGGTGAGTGTCACACTCACCGTCGTGGCTCCACCCGCGCTGGCTGTCGCTCCCACCTCGGCCACGGTCAATGTCACGACCGGCATCACCTCTACACCTCTCACCCTCACAAATAAGGGCGGCTCAAATATGAACTGGAAGGCCGCCCTGCCCGCCAGCGCGCCCGCCTTCGTCACGCTCTCGGTCACGGCGGGCAACAATGTCTCAGGTGGAAGCAATCAGCAACTTGACATCAATGTCAACGCCACCGGACTGGCGGGCGGCTCTAACTACACGACCAGTGTGACGATTACTGCAACCGACCCGGCGACAGGCAATCCGGCGGCGAACAGCCCGCTGACTATTCCCATCATCATCAATGTCGCCGCGCCTGCCATGCAACTGAGTACGACGACGCTCAGCTTTAGCGCGATGGCGGGTGGTAGCAATCCGGCGTCGCAGACGGTGGGCATTACCAACACCGGTGGCGACGGTTTGCAATGGACGGTAGATACACCCTCCGCCACCTGGCTCACAGTTACTCCAACTAGCGGTAGCGATACATCCGGCACTACCTCCAATCTCACCTTCTCCGTTGACATCACAGGAATTGCCACCGGACAATATAGCTCGACAGTTGTCATTACACCCACCCCAGGAAGCGCAACAACTATCACTGTTAATCTCACTGTGTCATAAAGGAAGCGAGCAGTTTAAAACGCTCAAAATGCTGCTTATCGCTGTCCCAGTCATCTTTGCCCTGCTCGTTAAGCTTGATAGGGGTTTCCAGGAGTGCGGCTACATGGGTGAGGCGTGGATCAGTGAGCAGAGTGTGCAGCCCCTCCGAGGGGATAACGCCTTCGCCGAGGCGCGCGTGTACGTCGCGGTGACTGCCAAGCGCGACTTCTGTGTCGTTGACGTGCAACACCTTCAGCAGACTCAGGCCAACCGCTTCATCGAATCGCTGCAATACAGCTAGCGTCGAGGCTTTCGTGCGCAGGTCGTGGCCCGCGCCCCACAGATGCGCCGTGTCCAGGCAGAAGCCCACACGTTCACGCTCACTTGCTGACAATAGCGCCAGTATCTGTGTGAAATGAATAAAATCGTGGCCAAGTGCGTTGCCTGCGCCCACACCGTTTTCCAGCAGCAGTATCACGGGAGCAGGTGCTTCGGCCAGTACAAAGCCAATGGCCTGCACAATACGTGCAATGCCGACTTCAACTCCCGTGCCGCGATGGCTGCCGGTATGGCAGACTACGTAGCGCGCACCGAGCGAAGCTGCGCGCTGCATCGTCCAGGTCAACAGGGCCACGGACTTTTGCCAGTTCGTCTCATCCGGGGCGGCCAGGTTGATGAGGTAAGGCGCGTGCAGCACCACCGGTTGCAGGTCGAGAGCCAGCGCGGTAGCGGCGAAGACGGCATCCTCCTGGGTATCATAAGCGGGTGGACGCCAGCCAGTCGGGTTGCTGGCGAACATCTGAATACTGTTACAGCCCAGCCAGTGTGCAATCTCCGCCGCGCGGATCATCTTCGAGTTCGTCGGCATGTGGCGTCCCAGGCGCATGGCTGTCGCCCTGGCTTGCTCTGCCTGCTCTGCTCGTTCGTTCAAGATTGTTCCCTTTCCATCGTCGCCCGCGCGTGTCCATTATCATGGGGATGGTCTGCCGTATCGATGGTAACGAAGTGAGCCTCAGCAACCTCGTCCGGTGGTGCGACGTGAGGCAGTTCCTCCAGCCGCGAAAGGCCGAAGAGTTGCAAAAATTCGGGCGTGGTGGCGAAAAGCGCCGGTCGCCCGACAGTCGGCGCGCGCCCGACCTCGGCCACCAGACCATATTGCAACAGGCTGGCCAGCGCACGGTCGCTATTCACGCCGCGTATAGCCTCGATCTGGCTGCGCGTGATGGGTTGCCGATAGGAGATGACCGCCAGCGTCTCCAGCGCCGCCGGTGTCAGCTTCGCGGTCATGGGCAAACCGAGCAGGGCCGCGACATAACGCGCGTTCTCCGGTGCCGTCACCAGTTGCACCTGCTCACCCAGCAATTGCAAGCGAATACCACGCTCACCCCGGCGCAAACTCTCGGCCAGCCATTCAAGGGCCGTCTCCAGTCGTTCTTCATCCACTTCCAGCAACTTGCGCAACTCGGCGCGCGTCAGGGGACGCCCTGTAACAAACAACAGGCTCTCGATGATCGCTGCCGCCTGTTGTTCCGCCAATTTCGATTGTTCCTGTCCCTGTAAACTCTGTCCTTCCATGTTGGGGTTAGTATATCATAAGAGGCAAGATTTGTAATGGCATAGCACATTGCCTTTTGTCCTCCGAATAAAGTACAATGCTTTGTGAAGAATGAGCATAGTATGCCATAGTGTGCATACGCTGGCCGGAGAGCAGGTCTATATCTCCAGTTTCGATCTGCACTTGCCCGTTGAAGAGGTCTATGCAAAAGTGCGTTTGTTGAAGAAGAAACAATAGAATAGATAGCTAGCAGGAGAGCAAGGCGACCGCAATGGTCGCCCTGCTCTCAGCATTCACCCAACTTGTCCCGCTCTATATCTAGAGCGTCTTGAGACTCCGGTGCAGCAGTGTATTCACCAGGCCGGGGTGGTTCTGGATGTAGGTACTGATGGCGCTTTGCTGCGCTGAGGTCAGGACGCCCGCGCTAACCGCGCTGTTCAGGGCACTATTGACCGCGTTGTCCACAATGGTCTTGAGTTGTGCGGACGTGACGTGCTGCGCTTTGGCGATCTGTGCCAGGCTCTCACCGCTCTTAAGATCGCTGATAAGCTGGCTGCGGCTGATGTTGAGGCCCTGCGCGACCTGCGTAGCGATGCTAGAGCGATACTTGCTCCAGAACTGGCGCAGAACAAAGTTCCAGTAGGGCTGCTTACTGACATTTGTGCATACCTGGTGCGATTGGATATGCTGAATCAGCGTGTTAGCCTGCGCCTGTGTCAGCTTGCCATCTTTCTCCAACTGGTTCACCAGGTCAATCTTTGCCTGCTGACGGTCTTGCTCCAGCGTACTGACCGAGACGCCCAGGCGATTGGCCAGGTCCTGATTGAACTGCACGCAATACTGATTCTGCGTGGTGCTGGTCGGTGTGGGCGAACCAGAGGTGCTGTTCGCAGAAGCTACGTGCGGCAACGCGACAACCGCACCAACGATGATCGCGGCGAGTAATACAACTCCGCCCCCAATAAGCAACCATAGTCTTTTATTCATAGGTAGTCACTCCTTATTATCTGATTACCTTGTAATCTCTATTCTTAATATACGCTCGTCTTGCTATTACTGAAAGGCGGTAGGGCACTGTTCTTTTTATGGGCCTTACCTCTTCTCTTTGACATTCGTAATGATAAGGCACAAGCATAAAAAAATCTTCTCGCAAGCTTCAAGATTTGCTCAAGATAGACATTTGGCGAGAAAAATCCTATCAGGGCTATATTTTTCAGGGGCCTTTGTATGGTACTATACTGATGATGTTTCATTTTGAAGCGGAGAGAACTCTTTATGGCGCAAAAAATACTGGTCATTGAGGACGAAGAAGGCATCATTCACCTCATCAATCTCTACCTGAAAGACGCAGGGTTTACTGTCATTGTCGCCAAAGATGGAGCGGACGGTCTGGCGCTGCACGCGCGTGAACATCCTGACCTGGTGATTTTAGACATTATGCTGCCCGCCATCGACGGCTTCGAGGTTTGTCGGCGCATCCGTGCCTGGTCCAACACCCCCATTCTCATGCTGACCGCGCGCATTGCCGAAGATGATCGCATTACCGGTCTGGACCTGGGGGCCGATGATTACCTGAGCAAACCGTTTAACCCGCGCGAGCTAGTCAGCCGGGTGCGGGCAATTCTGCGCCGCGTGAATAATCAGCAAAATATGGAAGCCTCCGCATCAAGCGCTACCAGTAATGGAATGTCTGAGGGCAAATCCTCTGTCCTGCGTTTTCCTGGGCTGATGATTGACCTGCTGGCACGCCGGGTCGAAGTCAATGGGAAGGAGATCGCGCTGACCCCGACCGAGTTCGACCTGCTAGCCCTGCTGGCGAAATCGCCAGAACGTGTTTTTACGCGCGAGGTGCTGATGAACCAGGTCTGGGGCTACGACTACCTGGGTGATGGACACACCATCGATGTGCATATGAGCGCTCTGCGTAAGAAGATCGAGGGTGCCTCCGGCTTGCGCCACATTAAAACCGTCTGGCGCGTCGGCTATCGCTTCGAGGCAAAGCCACAGCCGCTTAGCTCGTCGTCTTCGTCATGATACAACAAGGAGAACGAAGATGCGTAACCACTGGTGGCAGAGTATTCGCTGGCAACTGGCTCTCGGTTCTACTCTTGTCGCACTGCTGGCAACCGGTCTGCTGGCGCTGATGGCCTTGCTCGCCATCATCAATTACTACAGTATCGATCAGAAGAATCGTCTGGACGCGGCGGCGATCAGCGACGCCCATAACCTCAGCATAGCCTATCCACAATATGGAACACTCCAACGAACGTATCTCAATCTTAACGGGAATATCTTCACAGCCGATGAGAGGAATGAATATTACATTGTCATTTTCAATATAGAAAATAAGAAGGTATACGCTCCGGGTACGCAGCTTGCTCGTATTCCCACACTGGCGGCGCTGGTTGTTGCGTTACGTACCCCCAATGCTCCTCACCCGGCGGTGAACGGCCTGCTTCAGGCCGTGCGAGCCGCCAGGAACAACGTGCAAACGGAGAGTGAGATCGGGCCGGGGCGATTGATTGCGCGCCCCTTCATTACAGTACCAATTACTGCCGGTGCTGATAATAGCCAGGTGGTCGGTGTCTTGCTGATGATGCCTAGAAACGCGGCGGATAATACCGTGCCACCTTTCGTCTCTGCCGTCGGCAAAGCCGTTCTGCTGGGGGCGCTGGTCGCCGCGCTGGTCGCCGCGCTGGTCGCTATCCTCTTCTCGCGCACTCTCACGCGCCCAATCTCGAACCTGAACCGAGCTGCGCGCGCCATGGCGGCGGGCGACTACAGCGTGCGCGTGGAAACCGAGGCGCAGGGCGAGTTGGGAGAATTGTCACACAGCTTCAATGAGATGGCGGCCCAATTGAACCGTGACGTTGAGGAATTGCGCAAGCAAGAGGCGTGGCGGCGCGAACTCATCATGAGCATTACACATGATCTGGCAACACCTCTCACCGCCATCGCCGGTCTGGGCGAAGCGCTGATCGATGGCGTGAATCAGAGCCGTGA
Organism: Ktedonobacteraceae bacterium; assembly: GCA_034436045.1. Lineage (GTDB taxonomy): Bacteria > Chloroflexota > Ktedonobacteria > Ktedonobacterales > Ktedonobacteraceae > H111-94. The sequence goes on from DAOTVZ010000294.1 coordinate 39,839, forward strand.
GGAGTATGAGGAAACGGGCCGTGTGATTGTGCGTGAGACACTACGCTTGCGCCGCCTGGTGCGCGACCTGCATGTCATGGCCAAGGTTGAGGCGGGCGCACTTTACCCCGTGCGGAAACAGGTGCGGCTGGCGGCGCTGGTCGATGAGGTGCTGGCCGTGCTGGCAACCGAGTTTGAGCGCGCCCAGGTCGAGCCGATTAACACCGTGCCCTTCACGCTGCCTCCCATTCCTGTCGATCCCGACATGCTCACTCGCGTCTTCACTAACCTGTGCAGCAATGCCATTCGACACACGCCGACGGGCGGCACGGTGACGATCTCAGCTCAGCAGCACGGTAATGAGGTGCTGGTCTCCGTCACCGATACCGGCGTCGGTATCCCACCCAACGCGCTTGAGCGTGTCTTCGAGCGCTTTTTCCGCGCTGACAATGCGCGTCGCTCCTCCACAGGCGGCAGCGGCCTGGGCCTCGCCATCGTCAAAGCCATGATCGAGGCGCACGGCGGTCGCATCTGGGCCGAAAATGTGCCAGGGGGCGGCGCACGCTTCACTTTCTCGCTTCCGCTCAATCCAACCAGAAGTGATGCGATTGTCAATGCTAAAACCGTCCCTTTGACATGATTATGTAACTGAAGACAAAGCATGTTGTATAATATAGTTAGAAGTATTTGATACGTGGAAGTGCTTTCTTGAACAAGAAAAAACTGCTAGAGAAAATCCTGGCGGAACCAAAAAATGTTCAATTTAGTGAGATGGTGACACTGGTGGAAGCTTTTGGATTTGAACTGACACGTACAAAAGGAAGCCATTTTATTTTTACACATCCTGAGATACCAGAACTGATCAACCTCCAGGAAAAAAATGGTAAAGCTAAGCCATATCAAGTTCACGAGTTTTTATAATTAGTAGAAAAATATAATCTCAAACTACAAGAATAGAAAGAGAGGCATTTATGAAAGATTATCATATCAATATATTCTATAGTGAGGAAGATGAGGGCTATATCGCAGATATCCCAGATTTGAAATTTTGTTCGACCTTTGGTGATACGCCAGAAGAAGCCTTGAAAGAAGTACTAATTGCGAAATCCGCATGGCTGGAAGCTGCTCTAGCAAAGGGTAAACCCATTCCCCCACCCAGATATAAACCCGTGATCTATCAGACGGTAGGGGCATGATAATAAATCATGCCCCCTGGATTAATACGTATATGCTTTCAGACCATCCTGCAACTCTTGCCACAGAGCGCGCACTTCGGCCTCACCGGTGCGGATATTACCAATGGCAACACGGATGGTAAACTTGCCGCGCAATTTCGTGTGCGAGAGGAAGAAGTGGCCGTTCTCGTTAATGCGCGCCATCAGACGCTCGTTGAGTTCGTTTAACGCCTCTTCATCGTCCTGACCCTGTGGGTGGGCGCGTAGACAGACCAGGCTGAAAGGTGCGGGGGCCATGATCTCGAAGTCCGGCGATTCCTCGACCCACTGCACGAGTTGCTGCGCTATCCTGATATGCTCACGCAGGCGCGCCGCCAGCCCCTCCTGACCGAAATAGCGTAGAATCATCCACAGCTTGAGTGAGCGGAAACGGCGACCCAGTGCGTTGCCATAGTCCATCAGATTTGGCGTCTCATCGCCTCTGCTCTCGTCGTTGCGTAGATATTCGGGCACAAGGCTGAAGGCGGCCTTGACGACTTCTGGCTTGCGCGTGTAGAGAACACTGCAATCTATGGGCGTAAAGAGCCATTTGTGCGGATTGACGATCAACGAGTCGGCACGCTCGACCCCTTGCATAATCCAGCGCATCGCCGGGTCGATAGCCGCTATGCCGCCATAGGAGCCATCCACGTGCAGCCAGAGACCGTATTGCTCGCAGATGTCCGCGATCTGTGGCACCGGGTCAATGCTGGTCGTCGAGGTGGTGCCGATGGTTGCCACGACGGCGAAGGGAAGGTAGCCGCGCGCAATATCCTCTTGAATGGCCGCCGCCAGCGCCTGTGCATCCATGCGAAACTGCTCATCGGTAGGAATCTTACGTAGCCCCTCCTGACCGATGCCCAGTGTGATGACGGCTTTATCAATCGAGGAATGCGTCTCCTGCGAACAATAGCAGCGCAACGGGGGCAATTCGTGTCGTCCGGCCATACCCTTCTGGCGAATATAGAGGTGAGGGATGGCCTCACGTGCCGCCGCCAGCGCGTAGAGAACACCGGTTGAGGCAGTATCGTTGATGACACCGAAAAGAGGGTTCGGCAGGCCGAGCATCTGACGCAGCCAGTCCAGCGCCACCTGCTCCAGTTCGGTCGCGGCAGGCGAGGTGCGCCAGAGCATGGCATTGACGTTGAGTGCGGCGGCCAGAAGCTCGCCCAGGATACCAGGCGCAGAGCCGGTGATGCCGAAATAGGCCATGAAGCCAGGAGCATTCCAGTGGGTGATACCTGGCAGCAAAATATGCTCGAAATCGGCCAGTATCTGTTCCATCGGCTCCGGGGCAACCGGCGGCTGTTTGGGCAACGCCGCCCGAATCTCCCCTGGCATATTGCGTGAGAGAACGGGATAGCGCTCGGTATGAGCGAGATAATCAGCAATCCAGTCGATCACCTGATAGCCGTAGCGGCGAAATGCCTCCGGCTCCATATCGCCAAAAACACCGGGCTGCTGTGCCCTATCCAACGGTTGTAGTTCTTGCGTCATCGTACATGTTCCTTCTACTGTAGTATGATGCCTATACCCTGAATACTCTGCGTCGCCATGTTAGAGGCGTTAGGACGAACATTGAAAATTTTCATTAAATAAGGTGCAGGGCAAGAGAGCAGGTGAGCGCACAGGATAGCCGCGAGGGGAACCCCTACAATGAAAACAGGCGGGGACGACGCTCTATCATTGTAGGGGCGTGAGAGCCACAAAGCCGACTTAGACGAAACCCCGGCTCACACAGAGTTCGGCGTTGAGAATGGAGCCACCGGCGGCACCGCGAATGGTGTTGTGGCCAAGCACCACAAATTTATGCGTCAGGATGGGGCAGGGACGCAGACGACCGAGCGTAACGCTCATGCCGTTGCCCGCGTCGCGGTCGCGCAGCGTCTGCGGGCGGTCGATCTCGCGGCGATAAAGCAGAGCATGCTCAGGCGCGGTGGGCAACTTGAGTTGCTGCGGCTCCGGCGTGTAGCTCTCCCAGGCCGCGATGATCTCCTCCTCGCTCGCCTGACGCTCAAGCTCGACGCTGACGGCCTCTAAATGGCCTTCGCGCGTCGGCACGCGATTACAGTGCGCGCTCACCACTATGGGCGCGTCGGTGAAGCCGCGTCCCTCTTGCCAGGTGCCGAGCATCTTGAGCGTCTCGCTCTCCAGCTTCTCCTCTTCGCCCCCGATGTAGGGAATGACATTATCCAGAATATCAAACGAGGGCAGGCCGGGATAGCCTGCGCCGGAGATGGCCTGCATCGTCGTTACCAGCGCCTTGCGCACGCCGAACTGCTGTTGTAGCGGCTTGAGCGCCATCACCAGCGGCGTCGCGGAACAATTAGCATTGGTAACGATGCAACCGGACCAGCCACGCCGCTTACGCTGTTCCAGCACGGCGGCAGCATGGTCGGCATTGACTTCAGGTATTAATAGCGGCACGTCGGGCGTCATGCGATAGTTTTTGGCATTGCTAAAGACGTTGATGCCTGCCTGGGCCAGCGCCAGCTCGATCTCGCCCGCCACCTCGCCAGGGAGGGCCGAGAAGGCGATTTTGACGCCGGAAAGCGCCTCCGGCTGACAGGGCACGACGGGCATACTGGCAACAGAGGCCGGTAGCTCGCTCGGCAGACGCCAGCGCGTGGCCTCGGCATAGGGACGTCCATCGTGTCGCTCTGAGGCAGCAACGGCCACCAGTTCAAACCAGGGGTGGCCCTGCAACAGTTCGATGAAGCGCTGCCCTACCATGCCGGTTGCACCCAGCACGGCCACAGGGATGCGCGCGGTCGGAACATAATGAGACATTAGCGAGCCTCTCGCTTTCTCTCACGCAACGGGTGAGCATGGCGCACCAGTGGGATCACCGGTGCAATCAGGTCACGGTGCAGGCAGCGTAGCGCCCGCTCGCTATCTTTATCGGCCACAATGAGCGTGATGCCCAGTTCGGACGAACCTTGCGTGATAACGGCAATGCGCTCACGGGCCAATGCAGTCACAGCGCGCGCCGGACTCATCGGGTCGGCGGTAAAGCCGGAGCCGATGCAGGCGCAGGCCGCCAACCCTTTACGCGCCCGTACCTGCCACTCATCGTGATTCATGTCGCGCTTGAGCAGCGCCACCACCGTATCGGCAGACGGCTCCTCGACCACGAAGGAGAGATGATGGCCGGACGAAGAGCAGATAGCGACCGGCGCGGCTCCGGCGCGGGCCGCCAGCGCAAAGACCTGGCCTGCATTCTCCGGTGCGCCAAACAGGTCAGTACTCTCAACCGTAATCAGTGCCAGATGACGCCGCGTTGTGATGGCCGCTGCCCCGCCGGGGATATGCCCCTCCGGCCCGACCAGCGTGCCGCGCACCTGGGGACGAAAGGTATTGCGCACGCGCACAGGAATATTGCGCGGGGCGATAGGGATAAGCGTGCGTGGATGCAATACCTTTGCGCCAAACCAGGAGAGACGCGCCGCCTCAGCATACGAGAGGCTGGGCAGCAGGCGCGCGTTGGCGACCAGGCGTGGGTCTGCCGTCAGCACGCCATCCACGTCGGTATAGATCGTGACTTCCGCGCAATCGATGGCCGCACCGATGACGGTTGCCGAATAGTCTGAGCCATTGCGACCGAGCGTGACGACGTGACCGGTCTGCGTGCGCCCGATAAAACCGGCGGACACGGGCACAATGCCGCGCTCCACCAGTGGATAAATCAGGGCCTGCGCTCTGGCGCGGGTCTCGTCGGGCAACGGGTCTGCTCCAATCACCGTACCGGTGGCGGCGCTGCCATGTGGATGCTCCGTCACAATCACTTCTTGCCGTATCGCTTCGGCCTCAACGCCCAGGTCGCGCACGGCTCCGGCGACAATCAGGATGGAGAGCCGCTCGCCCCAGGCGGCGACGGCGGCTGTAGGTAAAGTTAGATCGCGTCCCTGCTCGGCTGCATGACGCAGAGTGGCAATATCATCGACCAGCCGTGTCAGCGCATACTCAAGCTCGGCGCGCACCCTTGCCTGCAACTCCGTGTCTTGAATGGCCTGCTCCACCGCGTCACGATGCTTCTGACATAGCGCGGTAATCTCCTGCTCACACATCGCATCCTCGCCGGTGCTGGCACAGCGCGCGATGCGCAGCAGTTGATCGGTAATGCCGGACATGGCAGAAACAACGACGACAGGGAAATGTGCCTCCTCAGCACGGGTTGTCGCAATAATGCTCGCAACTTGACGGATACGTTCTCCGTCGCCTACGGATGTACCTCCAAATTTAAGCACACTGACTGAACTGCTCATGATAAACCACCAGTATCCTTTTCCTTGACATCATGGGCGTGACAAATCACGCCCCTACACGTTTGCCGATGCGCTGGCTTCAGCGACAGCGGCATTCAGCGCTTGATCGAGATCGTCAATCAAATCTTCCACCGTCTCCAGACCGACAGAGAGACGAACGAAATCGGGCGTAACACCCGTCTCCTCCTGCTCTGCGGGTGTGAGCTGGGAGTGTGTGGTGCTGGCCGGATGAATGATGAGCGATTTGGCGTCACCGATATTGGCCAGGTGTGAGAAGAGTTCGACATGACTGATCAGGCGTTTCCCGGCCTCCAGGCCACCCTTGATGCCAAAGCCCAGAATAGCGCCATAGCCATGCGTGAAGTACTTCTCGGCCAGGGCGTGTTGCGGGTGACTTTTCAGTCCCGGATAGCTGACCCAACTGACAGCGGGATGTGACTCCAGGAACTCCGCCACACGTAGAGCGTTCTGGCTATGCCGCTCCATGCGCAAGGGTAGCGTCTCCAGACCTTGCAGGAACAGCCAGGCATTAAAGGGTGTGGTAGCGGCACCGATGTCACGCAAAAGTTGCACACGCGCCTTTAAAATGAAGGCCAGAGGGCCGAAAGCCTCAACGTAGCGCAGGCCATGATAGGATGGATCAGGTTCGGTAAATTCCGGGAAACGCCCGCTAGCGGCCCAATCGAACTTGCCGCCATCGACAATGACGCCCCCGATAGCCGTGCCATGCCCACCGATGAACTTGGTGGCCGAATGCACGACAATGTCGGCCCCGTGCTTCAACGGCTGCACCAGATAAGGCGTTGGAATGGTATTATCGATAATGAGCGGCAAGCCATGCTCGTGCGCGATATCGGCCACAGCACGGATGTCCAGCGTATCCAGGCGCGGGTTGCCCACCGTCTCGGCATAGAGAGCCTTTGTACGATCATTGATAGCAGCACGGAAATTCTCCGGCTCGCGCCCATCCACAAAATGTACCTTGATGCCAAGTTTGGGCAGCGTATAGTGGAAGAGATTATAGGTACCGCCATACAGGCTGGCCGACGAGATAATCTCGTCACCCGCACCGGCAATATTGAGAATCGCCAGCGTCTCAGCGGCCTGACCGGAAGAGGTTGCCAGCGCACCTACCCCCCCTTCCAATGCCGCAATACGCCGCTCGAAAGCATCGTGGGTCGGGTTCATAATACGAGTGTAAATATTACCAAACTGCTTGAGGCCAAACAGGTTCGCGGCATGCTCCGGGCTGTCAAACACATAGGATGTGGTCTGATAGATGGGAACGGCACGCGCATTGGTAGCGCTATCGGCGGTCTCCTGACCGGCATGTAACGACAACGTTTCAAAACCATAGCTACGGTTACTATTAAGAGCCATACAGTTGGTTACTCCTTCTTGGGGTACGAAACCTGATATCATTATTCCGTAGGGGCGTGATTTATCACGCCCTGCTCACACTCACCCTCCCTGCTCGCGGCTCAACGGGCCACCAGGGCGTGATAAATCACGCCCCTACGGGCCACCAGGGCGTGATCAATCACGCCCCTACGGCCAACCAGGGCGTGATCAATCACGCCCCTACGGCCAACCAGGGCGTACTCAATCACGCCCTGCTCACACTCACCCTCCCTGCTCGCTCCCTGGCCAGCCTGCTCGCTCGCGGCTCAACGGGCCAACCAGGGCGTGATAAATCACGCCCCTACGGGGGAAAAATCAATCGGCGACAATCTGATACAATACATCCGTCATTTGCTGCCATTCCTTAAGGAAGGCATCGTGACCGTGCGGGGAATCAAGTTCTACGTAAGTGGCATCGCCACCGAGGGCACGCACCCGCTCGGCCAGAGCGTGGACGCGGGCCGCCGGAAAGAGAAAATCGGAGCGAATGCCGACAAACAGGGCCTTACTGCGCAGACGGCTCAGGGCCGTATCCAGCGATGGATAGCCCTCGCTAACATCATAAAGGTCCATCGCGCGGCTGAGATACAGGTAGCTGTTGGCGTCGAAGCGACGGGCCAGTTGTTCCCCCTGATAATAGAGGTAGCCCTCCACATCGAAGCGCCCACCGAGATCGCCCGCATGACTGGGGGGTGCCACGATGGTGTTGCGGGCTTGCCTGCGCGAGAAGCGCAGTTCCATCGCCTCTTCGCTCTGATAGGTAATCATCGCCAGCATACGCGCGATAGCGAGGCCCGTTGTTGGCCCTTGCCCCGGCGCGTAGTCGCCGCCCTGCCAGCGCGGATCGGCCATAATCGCCTGCCGCTCAACTTCGCTAAAGGCAACCGCCTGCGCCGTGAGGGCTGCCGTCGCCGCCACCACACCCACCCGGCGCACCAGTTCGGGGTACGTGACGGCCCACTCCAACGCCTGCTGACCGCCGATGGAGCCACCCACTACCAGCGCCAGTTCCTGCACGCCCAGATAATCGAGCAACGCGCGCTGCGCGCGCACCATATCACGAATCGTAATAACGGGGAAGCGCATGCCATAGGGACGCCCGGTACGTGGATCGACCGATGAGGGACCGGTACTGCCATAGCAACTGCCCAGCACATTCGAGCAAACCACGAAGTAGCGCGTGGTATCGATAGGTCGCCCAGGCCCGATTAGCGGATTCCACCACGCCGCCTTCACATCATCCGGGCGCTCTACATCATGCGCGTGTGCGTTGCCGGTAAGAGCATGGGTGATGAGAATGGCATTGGTGCGCTCCTTGTTCAGTGTACCCCACGTCTCATAGGCCAGCGTCACCGGGCCAAGCGACCCACCGCGCTGTAATGACAGATGCTCGAAGGTGTAGGTAGCGTTCCGGTAGGCAGGATGGACGACACCGGGCTGAGACGTTTGCGTCTTTGCCTGAACGGTCTGCTCATGCTGTAGCTCATACTGTATCACCATCGCAATCGCATACGCTCCTTTCTGAAAAGTTGAAAATGAGTACAAAAAAACCCCTCTACCCTACAGGGGCGAGGGGTAAACGTCTTCGCGGTACCACCCTGGTTTGTTGACACCTCACGATGCCAACCTCTTCGGTAGGGGTGTGCTATCCTGCCCGGCGGGTATCCCTTGCAGATACCCTGTCACTGCCTCGCTCACCTTGCTGTTACATCCCCTACCGTAGCCTGTAACGTGGCTACACGGCACGATCTACTCGCCGTAACTGAGCGGCTTTCAATCTGCAACTCAGAGGTCATATTCAACGTCGGTATGGTGCTGACATCGCAGCAACGTCAACTCTCTGGAACCACCCGTCTCGTTTACTCGTCCTCTTCAGCGTCATTCTTAACTTGAGTTGTAAGATATACAATGTGTAGTGCAACAAAAAACCCCTGGATACTCAGGGGTCTGGCGTCTGGTGCGCTCATTCCCCTCATCTTGCGGATTACTCCGCCGGAATTGGCACCCTTCCTGCATCGTTGCAAGTGGGTTGCCGGGCTTCGTCGGGCCGTTTCCCTCCACCTCTCTTGATGAGAGCATCACTGCACGTGTTCGGTTGTCAATGTGATTGTCGGATATTTTCTCAAAGTATACCCGACAGCCAACGAGGATGTCAAGGTAAAATCAGTCTCAACATATGTACAAACTATCTATAGTTTCCATACCGCAAGCGGTGGATTAATGCCTCCATGCAATCAACATCTCGCTAACGTATTGATTACACTTTTATTTTTCTTCTTTATATAAGCGGGCTTATGATTAAAGATTTTAACAAAAATGCTTGATTTTTAAGGCCACATATAGTAAGCTTATCAATGATATTCCTGGCAGAAGGATGACTCTGAAACAGGCAAAAAACCGGTAGATCATGCCTGATTCCCTCCTTCAACTCTGGTATGGCAAAATACTTGAAAAGAACCATCCAAGGGGGGCGATTGCTTTATGCAGAATAATCTCGTCGGGCAGCAAATCGGCAATTACCGTCTAGTTTCCCTGCTTGGCCAGGGGGGCTTTGCCGACACCTACTTAGGTGAACAGCTTCATCTCAAAACATATGCCGCTATCAAAATATTACACACTCAGTTGAGTGGCGACGATCAACGCCGTTTCATCGATGAGGCACGTGTTATTGCTAACCTCTCTCACCCTAACATTGTCCGTGTGCTGGATTTTGGCATCGATAGCACGCATAACACGCCTTACCTTGTCATGGAGTATGCCCCCAATGGAACGCTGCGTCAGCGTTATCCACGCGGGGCAGCACTGCCTATCGGCCTTATCCTGCCGCATATTCAGCAGATTGCGGCGGCGCTGGCCTATGCTCATAGTCAGAACATCGTTCACCGCGACGTAAAGCCGGAAAATATGTTACTTGGCAAGTCTAATGAGGCTCTGCTCAGCGATTTTGGCATTGCTATCATCGCACAAAATACCTATCGCGCAGGTTTGGCCGACATTGCGGGCACTGTTACCTACATGGCACCGGAGCAGTTGCAGGGCCGACCTCAACCGGCGAGCGATCAGTATGCTCTGGGCACCGTTGTCTACGAGTGGCTATGTGGGCGTACACCTTTCACAGGCACCTACGCTGAAGTCGCCGTCCAGCAGCAGCAGGCCACGCCGCCACCACTCCGCCAGTTTGTGCCCTCCATCCCCCCAGACGTTGAACAGGTCGTGCTAACCGCGCTGGCGAAGGATATCAAAAACCGTTTTGCCACCATCGAAGCGTTCTCCAATGCATTAACACGGGCCGCTGGCTATGAGCCGCAGCCGCGCCCCTCCATCTCCTCGCCTTCATTAACGCCTGTACCACCATCCTTCACCCCTACGCCGCCCCCGTTCAATCCCACGCCTACCCCTCAGCCAGCACCAGCAAATATTGTGGTGCCGCCTCCACCTGCAACACCCGTCACCGGCTACGGCATGGTAGCGGGCTATGGAGACGGCCTGACCATACCGGCCAGCTACCCCACTCCCACACCACACAATACACCGCTGAACCTTCCTCTATCCGCTAATTCCGGCTCCATGCCACCGGTGCTACCCGCAACGCCGTTGCCGACGCCGCCCTTGTACCCACCACCCACGCCGACGCCAACACCTCCATCCATGTATCCTCAACCCGGCTCTTACTCACAGACCGGGGCACCTTCACCTGTCCCCCAAAAGCCGGGCGGGGCAAAGCGCAGCCCACTGATGATCGCTGCTATCACCGTTGTAGTACTCATCTTACTCCTGGCGAGCGGGTTTATCTATTACTCTAGCGTCTACGTGCCGGGCGTGCGACACGTAGAGGCTACCGCCACCGCCAATGCGCAGGCATCCGGCACCGCTCACGCCAACGCCACCAGTGCTGCTATTGCTTTTGCAACCACACAGGCCGAAAACAACGCTACCGCGACGGCAGGGGCGCAGATACAGGCTACACAGACGGCGCTCCAGAACATCTACACCCAGGCCACTACCGGTACGCCCACTATGAATGACCCCCTCACCGCTGGCGACAACTACGGCTGGGACGATACAACTTTCTCTGCCGGAAACGCTTGCCTCTTTACGAATGGTGCTTATCAGGCCTCGGCGGCTAAAGGTTACACCACGTACTGTGTAGCCAGTGCCACCCACTTCAATAACTTCGCCTTACAGGTCGATATGACCGTTCTCAACGGTCACTCCGGCGGCCTGATATTCCGCGTGAATACCAACTCAGGCTCAGGATACAGCTTCCGCCTCAGTACCGATGGTACCTACATTCTGGCCAAATTCTCTACAGATTCGAAGGGCTATATTCAGACGACAACCTTGATTAGCGGTCAAGACACCGATTCGTCGTTCAATTCGGGCAACAACCAGAAGAACACCATCGCCGTTGTCGCTACTGGAAGCACCTTTTACCTCTACATTAACCAGGTATATATGGATCAGGGTAGCGATAATACTTATACCTCTGGCAACATCGGGGTCTTTGCCGACAGCGATACACAGGGAGTAACGGTCAGTTTCAACAACCTGAAGCTGTGGGAACATTGATTGCATGAGAAAAAGATATCCCGTCAGGCCATCG
>DAOTVZ010000295.1:0-18247 GCA_034436045.1 Ktedonobacteraceae bacterium
CCGCCGTAGCGATCAAACCTGCTACGACTGTCCAGAGCAAAGTGACTGCAACCGATACCACGCCTGCCACAGAACAAAGCGACGACCTGACCTGGGTCTCCTGGTTGGGCGTCACGCTTGCCACCATCGGCGTCTTCCTGATGGGCACCGTACTGCCGTTCTGGCTGGTCAATGTCGCCCAGCAAGCCGCGCAGACGATGTTACGGTAACGAATTGACAACGGAAGCAGAAACAGGGTGACAGCCAGGGCCGCCTGTATCCCATACACGGCAATCCTTGCGAAGTTTTGCAAACGTGTAGGGTACGGGCGACTCTGGCTGTCACCCTGCTTATAATGGAAGGAGATACTGTTATGTCAACACCAGCGATAGCACCGTATGGCTCGTGGCAATCACCGATCACGTCGGCGTTGATTGTTGCGGATGCCATTCGCCTACTTGAGATCGCCCTCGACGGTGAGGATACCTATTGGAGCGAGAGCCGTCCTAAAGAGAACGGGCGCACTGCCATTGTGCGTCGCACGGCCAGTGGGCAAACAACGGATATGACACCCATGCCCTTTAATGCGCGCACGCGCGTGCATGAATATGGCGGCGGCGATTTTGTGGTCAGCAAGGGCGTGATCTACGCCTCGAATTTTGTGGATCAGCGCGTCTATCGCCTCACGGTGGGAGCCGAGCCAACACCAATTACGCCGGAGAGCGCATTCCGCTATGCCGACTATATCATGGATGAGCGTCGGCAACGCCTGATCTGTGTACGCGAGGACCACACGCACTCATCGCAGAACGCGGAGAACACGCTTGTCAGCCTCTCGCTAACAGAAAATCCAGGCGGCGGCACAATCCTGGTCTCTGGCAACGACTTCTATTCCACGCCGTGCCTCAGTCCCGATGGCACACGGCTGGCCTGGCTGACCTGGAACCACCCCAACATGCCCTGGGACGGCACCGAATTGTGGATTGCCGAGGTTGACAACGAGGGCGCGCTGCATGATGCCCAGAAGGTTGCGGGAGGCCTCGATGAGTCGATTTTTCAGCCGTCATGGTCGCCCGACGGCACGCTACATTTCATCTCCGACCGCACCGGTTGGTGGAATCTCTATCGCGTGCGCAACGGGCAGATAGAGGCGCTCTGTCCGAGGAACGCGGAATTTGGCGTGCCGCAGTGGGTCTTCAACCAATCTACCTACGGTTTCACCTCGGCAGAAGAGATCATCTGCTCGTATACGGAAAAAGGGGGCCATTTGGCACGCCTGAACACCACGAATGGGGAACTGACCCCTTTTGATCTGCCTTATACGACCATAGGGCAGGTACGGGTCGATGCCAATCGTGTTGTCTTCCTGGGTGCCTCACCAACTATTCCGCCCTCTGTTGTGCAATTAGACCTGGCAACGGGGCAGACCAGTGTGTTTCAAATCGCAAGTAAAGTGCAACTCGAGCCGACCTATCTCTCTATCCCGGAAGAAATAGAGTTTCCTACTGAGCATGGCCTGACGGCGCATGCACTCTACTATGCGCCACGCAATCCTGATTATGTCGCCCCAGAAGGTGAAAAGCCGCCCTTGCTTGTGATGAGCCACGGTGGGCCAACATCATCCACCAGCAGTGCCTTCAATTTGCAAATCCAATACTGGACGAGTCGAGGTATCGCCGTGTTAGACGTCAATTACGGCGGCAGCACGGGCTATGGCCGCGCCTACCGCGACCGCCTCAAGGGGCAGTGGGGCATTGTCGATATTGATGATTGCGTGAATGGCGCTAAATACCTGGTGCAGCGCGGGCTGGTCGATGGCAACCGTCTTGCCATCCGGGGGGGCAGTGCAGGTGGCTATACCACGCTGGGTGTGCTGACCTTCCGCGATGAATTCAAAGTCGGGGCCAGCTACTTCGGTGTCGGCGACCTGGAAGGACTGGTCAAAGATACACACAAGTTCGAGTCACGCTACCTGGACGGTCTGATCGGCCCTTATCCACAGCGTATTGATCTCTATCATCAACGCTCACCAATCTATCATATCGAACGTCTCTCACGTCCCGTAATCTTTTTCCAGGGCCTGGAAGACAAGATTGTGCCTCCTAACCAGGCCGAGAGCATGGTCGAAGCCTTGCGCAAAAAGGGCGTTCCAGTTGCCTACGTGGCTTACGAGGGCGAAGGACATGGCTTCCGCCGTGCCGAAAACATCAAACATTCGTTAGAGAGCGAATTCTACTTCTATTCCAAAATTCTTGGTTTCCCTCTGGCGGACAAGATAGAACCGGTGGAGATAGAAAATATGGCATAAGATCGGGGCCAGGATATCATTCATATCATGATATCCTGGCCCCGATCTTATGCCATATTCCTCATACTATCTATGACATAGCTTGCACAAGTGCCCTGTGTGCCTCTTCCTCATTCTGAGCATCAATGATTGCATCGATAAGTTGCTGCAATTGAGTCAGATCGCTGGTAGATTGACCCACCTGCTCAGCCTGGGTTGCCAGCGCCGGAAAGCGTTTGCTCGTCGTATGCACCAGCATTTCACGTAGCGTCTCTCTTTTCCCTTCCAACTGTCCCTCAGCCCGTCCCTCAGCCCGTCCCTCAGCCCGTCCCTCTGCACGCCCCTCTTTTCTAGCTTTTTTACGAGCCTCCCGCACCATCTCCCGGTAGGCCCAGGATTCTTGTAAAATGTCTTTGAGCATGGCAAACCTCCTTCTGAGCCATTCCTTGTCAGCTTTGTCGTCGAAAGCCAGCGCCGCACAGGTATAAGCCATTGACAATAGATCAGTTCTGTCTGCCTCCTGCAAGCGTTCCAGCATTTCCTCCACCACTTCTCGCCGATTGCCACCTTTCGTTAAGGGCAGCAGAGGCAGTAAGCTTTCCAGTCCCGGTTTCAAGAGATCTTCTTGTGACTTTTCCCATAGCTTGATGTTTTTGAAATGAAAGACGTGTGTCTTTTCCCCCGTGGGAAATCTTTTGATATAGGGCGGCTCGACAATAGTGCCTCCTGGTTTTAAGTATATAACAAAGGAGTACACAGGGCAATTGTACGTATTATCGGCCCAGATATTATACTGCCAGAGCCGTTTCGCCATATCTTTGTCGCGCTTACGCTGAAACTCAATGTGCAGTATCGCCACTATTCCAAATAGTAGCACTTTAAGCAATAGATCAGCGTAAATTGTCTTCTGCTGTTTGAGTTCCTTATCCAATCGCTCGATGAAGTGAGCTTCAGGAAGTAAGAAGGCGATAAACCGTTGGGGATTCTCGCCAATCAAGGTTTTTGTCAAATCATCCCATTGACCCATAATTCATGACCTCCATAGGAAGATAATGGCACAGTTTATCATCTTTTAGTCACGTTGTCGATTCTTTTTCGATATTCTGAACAAACTGTAATCTTTCACGACGGAAACCTCATGCAATGTGTTATAATGGAGAATACACCAGCATATTATTCTTTAGTCGGGCCAGTAAGGAGTTGTTCTATATGGTCATTGATAGCAGTCTCGTTGGTACTCAGTCCGAGCCACACACATTTCGCATTGAAGCCGAGGCGGTGCGCCGCTTTATTGAGGCGACCGGCGACCCGGCATTACAAAGCGGGATGCCCTCCGATTACGTCCCTCCCACCTTTCCTACGACATTTCGTGTACCAATCGCTGGTCTGAACCTTGATATGTCAAAGATGCAATTATTGCATGGAGAGCAATCTTATACCTATTATCGCCCTTTGTATGTTGGAGAAGAGATTACCTGCGTGGCGAGCATCAGCGAGATTCGACAGCGCCAGGGACGCAGCGGCCCTATGACATTTATTGTACGCCAGATGGTTGGTACCGATAGCAATCAGCAACCGGTCTTTACATCAAGTAGTACAACGATTGTGCGTGTCAAGCAAGAACATTAGCGTAGGAGTGCCAGGACATCCTCAAACCAGGCGGGACCGAACTTGAGCTGGCCGTAGAGCAGCAGGTTAGGTTCGCCTGTGGCTGAGATGTTACCATGGTGTTGCACGATAAAGTCGCGCAGGCTGTCGGCGGTGATGAAGAGCGAGTGCAGGCGCTTGATCTCTCGATCCTCCGGTTCACGTGTGTGTACCTCGGCGAGCGTGATGTGTAACTGCGTCAGGAAGACAAGTTCGCCGTGCGGCGTAGCCACATCGTATACTGCACCCAGGCAGCATTGTGCGCTGATGTCTGCCAACTGCACGCCGGTTTCCTCGCGCAGCTCGCGCTGGATGGCCCCGAAAGGATCGGGCCGCTGCCCCATGTCCAGATCACGCTCGAAAAAGCCGCCAATGACGTGATAGCGCCCCTCGTAGACATCCACGCCCTCGCGTTTGTCGAGCAGGATATGACCATCGCTGGTCTCCACCACCGAGCAGACGCTGAGCGGGTTGCTCAGTTCGGCGTGCGCGTGCTTATTGGCAAATTCCGGCACGCGCGTGGTGACGTATTCTTTGTAGCTGGTGTTGCCCAGCAGCAGAGAGAGTGTGCCGTCGGCGTGCGCGCCGACTTCGATCAGGCGAAAGAGGGGCGTGTCGAAGAGCATCCTGTGCCTGGCACGCGCCTCTATCAGCTTTTGTTCCCAAAGCGCATCCATCCAGGCTGCTGTCTCAGGAGATTCGGGCATGGTCAGGGCCGGATTATAGCTGATGACAAGCTGCTCAGGGCGGTAGAGGCCCTGAGCTAAGATTTCAAATTCCAGCATGTTGATCGCCGTTACTCCCATTCAATCGTCGCAGGCGGCTTCGAGGTAATGTCATAGACCACACGATTGACGCCCGCAACCTCGTTGACAATCCGATTAGCAATCCGCCCTAGTAGTTCGTAGGGCAGGCGTGCCCAGTCGGCGGTCATGAAATCGCCGGTCGTGACAGCACGCACAGCGACGACATTGGCATAGGTGCGCCCATCACCCATGACGCCCACGCTCTGGATCGGTGTTAGCACGGCAAACGCCTGACCGATCTCGCGGTAGAGGCCCGCGCTGCGCAGTTCCTCAATCACGATGCTATCGGCGGCGCGCAGGGTGTCCAGTCGCTCCCTCGTCACCGCGCCAATAATGCGGATGGCCAGGCCGGGGCCAGGGAAGGGATGTCGCCAGACCCATTCTGCGGGCAGACCAAGCGCCAGACCTATCTCACGCACCTCGTCCTTAAAGAGCATACGCAGTGGCTCAACCAGTTGGAATTGCATACGTTCGGGCAGACCCCCGACGTTGTGGTGCGTTTTGATGCGCGTCGCGGTGGCGGCGGTGTCGTGGCTCGTGCTTTCGATGACATCGGGATAGAGCGTGCCTTGCGCCAGGAACGCGATTGGGCCGCTCTGCTCCTCCAGTTTATGTGCCTCTTGTTCAAAGACGCGAATAAACTCTTCTCCGATGATCTTGCGCTTCTGCTCCGGGTCGATGACATCGGCCAGTCGGTTCAGGAAGCGCTCACTGGCATCGACTACCACGAGCGGGATGTGCATATGGTTGGCAAACGTCTCTACCACCTGTTCACGTTCACCCATGCGCAGGCAGCCTGTATCCACAAAAACGCAGGTGAGCCGGTCGCCGATAGCGCGGTGGATAAGCAGAGCCGCCACCGCCGAGTCCACGCCGCCGGAGAGGCCACAGATGACGCGCTCATTGCCGACGCGCTGGTGAATCTGCGCGACTGCTTCCTCAATCACCGCGCCGGGTGTCCAATCAGGAACGCAGCCGCAGACGCGGAAGAGGAAGTTGCGGATAATATCTTTACCCTGGGGCGTGTGGGTGACTTCAGGATGAAACTGCAAACCGATCAGGCCCTGCTCGTTAGCTATCGCCGCTACTGGATTGCTTTCGGTGCGTGCCAGCACGTGAAAGCCTGTGGGCAATTGATCCACGCTATCGCCATGACTCATCCACACGGGCAGGCGCGGCGTCGTCATCGGCTCCGGCGCGTCCAGATGCTCGGTCTGCGCAGGCGAGATGCCGATGCCCTCAAAGATGCGAAAGCTCAGAGCGTCCTGCGCCTCGTGCGGCAGCAGTTCGATAGTGGCGGGGCCATACTCGCGTCGCCCATGCGAAAGCGCTACATGTCCACCAAGCTGCGAAGCCATCAATTGCATGCCATAGCAGATGCCCAGTATCGGCAGCCCACTCTTGAGGATAGCCGGGTCACACATGGGGGCATTATTATCATATACGCTAGAGGGGCCGCCGGAAAGAATAAAACCTTTAATCTCTAAATGCTTATTTTGTCGTAACTGTTCAAGTGTAGTGTTTGCCGGTACAAGTTCGCTATAGACGTGGCACTCACGAATACGGCGCGTAATCAATCTACTATATTGTGAACCATAATCTAATACAATGACCGCCTGTCGGCGCTCCGTAGCTTGCATGGACTTTTTTCTGAACTCCTTTTTATATGCCGGAGTGGCAGGGCGAGCGCGAGGGTCGTCCTGCCACCTCATAGTATTTCTTTACTTACGAACGCGGCCCTCCCGCGACGTAGATAATCTGTCCATTGACGAAACCGGCCTCTTCGGACGCCAGGAAGCAGATAACGTTGGCAACATCGCGCGGCTGTCCGACGCGGCGCACCGGAATGGTTTTCGATGCCTGCTCGATCACCGCGTCCGGGTCGAGGCCCTGGCGGCGTGCGGTCGCGCGGGTCATTTCGGTATCAATGAAGCCGGGTGCGACGGCGTTGGCGGTGATGCCAAACGGTCCCAGTTCGATGGCCAGCGTGCGCGTCAGACCCTGCAAGCCGGCCTTTGCCGACGAATAGTTGACCTGACCGCGATTGCCGAGGGCTGAAACCGAAGAGAGCGAAATAATGCGCCCGTAGCGTTGCTTGACCATATGCGCCTGCGCGGCACGGCTGCACAGGAATGCGCCTTTGAGATGTACGTTGATGACGGTATCCCAATCCTCATCCGACATCTTAAAGATCAGATTATCACGCAGAACACCCGCGTTATTGACCAGGATATCCAGTTGACCAAAGTGGCTGGCCGTCTGGTCTATCGCGTCCTGCACCATGGCAGCGTTCGAGACATCACACTTTATCGCCAGAGCTTGCGACCCCAGGCGCTCGATCTCAGCGGCTACACCTTTGCAGCTTTCAACATCGACATCCGCGAGCGCGACTCGTGCGCCTTCTTCTGCCAGACGCAGAGCGGTGGCGGCTCCAATGCCTCTACCGGCTCCTGTGACGAATGCAACACGTCCTTCTAATCGTCCCAAGTGTTTTGCTCCTTACTGTGAACAGAAAAATGGCACCAGATGGTGGTACTTGAGTATATCACATAGCGCTATTTTCTTCGCCGTTCCCACACGCTCTGATTAACCAGGTTGGTCGGACGCACACCGCGCAACGCCATCGCCACCTGCTCGCAAGCCATCACTTGCATGCGCTTCACGCCAGTAGCGGTATAGGAAGCAATATGCGGTGTACAGACCACGTTAGGCAGGCTGAAAAGGGGGTTGTCCTTCTGTGGTGGCTCCGGGTCAAAGACATCCAGCGCGGCCCCAGCCAGATGCCCTGAGCGCAGCGCCTCTAGCAGTGCCTGCTCATCGACCAGTGTGCCGCGCGCTACGTTGACAAGATAGCTACCGCGTGGCAGCTTCGCCAGCGTCTGCGCGTTGATAATATGATACGTCTCTGGTGTGGCGGGACTGTGGATAGAAAGTACATTGCAACGCGGCAGTAGTTCATCCAGTGTGGCAACCAGTTCGACGCCATATTGCTGCGCTCGCTCGACGTTAATGTAGGGGTCATAGACCAGTACCTGCATACCCAATACGCGCGCGATTTCGGCCACGCGCCCGCCAATGCGCCCCAGTCCCAATAGACCGAGCGTCGCGCCGCGCGCTTCCAGGCCCAGTGGCAGCGAACCGTAGGGCGGAAAGCCCTGACCCGCGCGCAAATGACGATCCCCCAGCATTATCTCTTTGCAGAGGCTGAGCATGAGGGCGATGGCGTGTTCCGCCGTCGATTCGGTCGGGCCATCGGGCGTGTTGACGACCATGATGCCCCTCTCGGTGGCGGCGTCGATGTCCACGCGATCTACGCCGATGCCAACGCGGGCCACTACGCGCAATTGTGGCCCCAGGCGATCCAGCACGGGGCCGGTAATGGCGGTGGTACCCAGGATGACAATAAGGCCATCGGCACCTACCGCCTCGGCTTCCCACTCTCCATGTGCTACACGTTCTCCAGTCGAACTGGTAATCACGGTGGCAATGCCCTCAAGCTGTTTGAGCGCTTCCGGGTGCAGTTTGCTGCCCGCCCATACTTTTGCCAGCGCCATGCTTTGCTCCTTCCTGTCTTATAATATGATGCATTTAATTCTGTAGGGGCATGATGAATCACGTCCCTACAAGAAATGTTTAATCAAGCGTTGCCGCGCGCGATCTGGAGATTCTGAGAGGCCGCTGCAATCATGCTGCTCAGGTCGGTAGTGACGCTGATGAACTGGAAGCCCTGCTTGATGCGCACCGCCGAGGTGTGACCATTGCTGCTAAAAATACCCAGCGCGACTTGATGGCGTTGTGCCGTCGCCTTGATCTGCTCCAGTGCCGCCATAAATTCAGGTTCCGCGCCGTCGCTGCTTGGTGTCAGGCCTAGCGAAGCATGCAGGTCGTTGGGGCCGATGAAGGCCACGTCAATGCCGGGAACGGAAAGGATATCATCCAGGTTCTGAAGCGCCTCACGGCTCTCGATCTGGAGCGCCACGATGATCTCCTCATTGGCCGTCTGGGCATAGGTCGGCCAATCGGTGATGCCGAAGCCATAGGGACCGAAGGCTCCGCCGATGCTGCGCATCCCGGCGGGTGGATATTTGGCCCAATCCACAGCACGCTGCGCCTCTTCACGGGTGTTGATCATCGGCACTATGACACCCCAGGCTCCAGCGTCCAGCACCCATTTGAACCACTCGACGCTATTTGTGGGTACACGTACCATTGGGGCCGAGGTACCGGCATCGGCAATGATTGCCACCATATCGGCCATCAAGACGGCGTTCTGCGCGCTATGCTCCATATCAACGACCAGCCAGTCGAAGCCGAGACGGGACATAATTCTAGCCGAAGGGACGCTGGGCAGGCTCAACCAGGCTCCCAGCGCCACTTCGCCTCGCCTCAACTTCTCTTTCACATGGTTCGTTCGCATGCTGACTCTTCTTTCTAGCACATAAAGGAAGCTACGGTCATCCCAGGAGAAAGCTTCTCCTTATCATCATTATGGCATGGTTCATGCACCGGTCGCAAAGCAAGTCTATTGTCCTTGCACGAGGAAACAGCCCAGCATCACCAGCGCAAAGCCGCTGATTTTCGCTATCGTAAGGCTCTCGCCCAGGAAGAAATAAGAGAGGATGAGCGTCACGCCGGGGATGATGAAATCGCTATATGAGGTGCGGATAGCGCCGATGCGTCTAATGAGCCAGAAAGTGAGGAAAAAGGTGATGCAGCCACAGAAAATCGCCAGGTAGAGCAGAATGCCAATTGACGAGAGTGTCGGGTGCAGGGTATAACCGCGCTCGAACAGCAGGCTACAGAGTCCAACAAGTGTGCCGGTGTAGAACATTTGCCACATAGTTAGCGTGATAACCGGCAGATCAGGATTATTCTGCTTGGCCAGTTTGAGGCCAAAACCGTAGATGCCCGCTGAGGCCAGTACGGCCAGTTCGCCGAGGAGCGCGACGCGATTACCCGCAAATAAGTTGAGGTCGGTGCCACCTGCGCCAAAGAGGAACGGAATACGCCCGATAAGCACAATCACAATGCCTACCAGGCCAACACACAGGCTCAGGGCCAGCCGCCAGCCGTGCGCCTCATTCTGACCGCCCAGGTTGAAGAGGGCTGTAAAGAGCGGTGTAGTGGACCACATCAGTGTCAGCACTCCTATCGACCCATAGGGAGCGGCGAGGAAAAAGATCACGCTGGGAATAGCGATCATAAAGAGGGAGACAAGACATACCTGGATATGTTGTTTCAGAGTCAAACGCAATCTTTTACGCTGCATAAGTGCTATCGGTGCAAGGAGCAGCGAGGCCAGCAGAAAGCGTGTGCTGGAGAGCAGCAGAGGTGGTACCTCTGTCACACCGATTTTAGCAGCAATAGGGAAAGAACCCCAGATCAGCACGATGGCAAGAAAACCAAGTAGGATCAGGGAGCGAGAGGTGCGCCTGTTGGCAGTGTTTTGCGTATCGTGAGCATTGCGTATGTCATGTGTAGAGCGCGTGGTAGTGGATGTATCCATTGATCGAACTTTTCAAACTTTCGCTGGTGGTCTTGCTATGCCGGTCACGACCGACCGTCATCTCTAGTATACAACGTGGAAAGCGGATATTCCCAAACCAGGATAGGGCGACTGCAAGGCAGGGCACCCGCGAGGGATGTCCTGCTTGCAGTCGCCCTGGCGTGTGCTTGCCTGGATATGGGTGAGGAAAGAACCTTAACAATCGCTTACGGATTCTTGAAACTTTCTTGAACTTTTTCGTTTATACTCTCATGGTGAAGAGTAGTAATGGTTGCACTTGATAAGGCAAGAGGTGATATAGATGTATTGGGGGCCACGTTTTCGTCGCGAGTGGCGTGGGCCACGTCCGTATTGGGGCTGGCGACGCCCGTTTTGGGGGCCGATGTGGGGCATGTGGGGGCCACCAATGTGGCGGCCATACTGGCGTCGTCGGTTTGGTGGTGGTTGCCTGCCCGGTTGCCTGCTGAGTATGTTCGCCTGTGTCATAGTACTCTTCGGAGTGCTGTTGTTCATGGCAAACTCCATCCACGTCTTCTGGTAGACAATGGAAGACCCTTGCATGTCAACCTTCATCGTACTATGATAGTGGAGACAAAGAAGTGTTGACATGCAGGGAGTGTTAAAATATGGCAAGTTTGCTATCGCTGGCCTATCTGATTGATTGGGGCTGGCTGCGCATTGGACCACCCTATATCTACATCAATATCAATCCGGTGATGCTGCAACTGGGGCCGCTGTCGTTGCGCTGGTATGGCTTCATGTATGTGGTCGGCATCGTTGTGGGCCTGTGGGCCATTCAAGGCTACATGCGCCGCAAGGGCATCTCGTCGGAGTTGCTGTATCGTGTCCTCTGGTGGTGTATCGCGGCGGGTGTTATCGGTGGGCGTCTCTACTTCGTGATCCAGCAACCTGATCTCTACCAGGATTATATCTTGAAGCCCTGGAACATTCTGGCGACCTGGGAGGGTGGCATGGCCTTCTTCGGCGCGATCTTCCTGGTGATCGCAACCCTCATCTGGCGTTCACGCATTGAGCGCGTCAATCCACTGGTGCTCATCGACGCTGGTTGTCTCTTCGCCATCGTGGGGCAGATTTTTGGGCGCATCGGCAATCTCATCAATGGTGACATCATCGGCTATCGTAGCACCTTGCCCTGGTCTACCGTGTACCAGAATCCACATAGCTGGGCCTGTCTTGATCCCCGCACCTGCAATGTGCCGGTGCAACCGGCGGCGGCCTACGAATTGCTGGCCAATGTCGTGGTGATGATCCTGCTCTTCTACCTGGCAAAACGGTTTAAACGCCCCGGCGCACTGATGCTGGTCTATCTCTTCTCTTACTGTATCACCCAGTTCTTCATCTTTTTTGTGCGCGATAACACGGTCGTGAACTTTCTCGGCACACATATCTTGAAGCAGGCACAGTGGACCTCTATCATTGTCTTTATCCTGCTCATCCCGATCAGCTTCATCGTCATGCGTCTCCCCTATGCCCGTCCCGTGCCGGAAGGTGAAGTAGCTATCACCTACGGTATCGAGCAGAAACCCAAAGCGATGGCAAAGGCAGAAGAGGTTGGCCAGAGCAAGGATGAAGCGAATAACACGGAGAGCGACGGAGAAAACACAGTTGCGGAAACCGCCCCTGTCGGAGCAGATACCAGCGCCACTTCTGTTGATACAGTGGACAATGATAGCGAGGACTCTGAATAGACCAAAGAAGCCTTGCACGAAGCGAAATCACACATAGTAGGGGCGTGATTCATCACGCCCTGCTCTCAGGGCGTGATAATGAACACGAAGAATCGAAGTCGGAATATCCTTTTCCATAGGGATGGATTACCGGCTTCGTTTGAAAACGTTCTTCGATCACGCCTATACAATTATGATTCGCTGACAACTTTACGCATGTATTCTAGCAACGCGGGGGCCAGGTCAGGGCGTTTGAGCGCGTAGGCGATATTGGTAATGACCAGGCCAAGTGGGGTACCTGTATCGTAGCGAATACCGTCAAAGCGCAAGCCATAGCATTGACCATTGCGGGCCAGGATATCCAGCGCGTCGGTGATCTGGATTTCACCGCCTTTACCGGGAGGGGTCTGCTCAATTAGCTCGAAGATATCAGGGGTCAGCACGTAGCGACCGGCGATAGCCTGATCCGAGGGCGCTTCCTGCGGCGCGGGCTTCTCTACAAGATGCGTAACCTGCACCGTATCCGCTGAGAGGTCTTTGATGGCCGCCACGCCAAAGGCGGAGATTTCTTCCAGTGGTGAGGTAAAAAGGGAAAGGACGGCTCCGCCATACTGCTCGTGAATTTCAATCATGCGAGGCAAACAAGGTGTCTCCGGGGCCACCAGGTCATCGCCGAGCATGACTACAAATGGCTCATCCCCCACTACATCCTTCGCGCACAGGATGGCGTGACCGAGGCCAAGCGGCGCAGGCTGGCGCACAGAGACATAGCGAGCCATTGTCTGCACGCGCCGTACCTCTTCCAACTCTTTCTGCTTGCCTTTGGTCTTTAACAACTGCTCCAGTTCAGGGGTGCTATCAAAATGATCTTCAATGCTGCGTTTACTACGTGTCGTTACGAAGATAATCTCTTCAATACCTGCGGCCACCGCTTCTTCTACAATATATTGTAAGGTTGGTCTATCAACCAACGGCAGCATCTCTTTCGGAATCACCTTGCTGGCCGGCAGTACGCGCGTACCCATACCCGCCACCGGCAACACGGCCTTGCGTATATGCATTAAACCTCCTCACAAGTAAACCAGGATTACGATATTCTTGTTGGTAACGCTCCCTTACCAGTATATCACGGATGATGTATGCCTTACGTACCTGTCATACGTAATTACTATCAGAAAATATTTTTCGCTCTACACCGAAATTGCGGAGTCGTCAGAGATGCTACATCTCTTAGTGATGGGAGCCGGAACATGGCGCAAGAGCCAGATGGCGCTGTCAAGACCATTCTCCTCGTAGAAGATGATGTGAATATCGGTGAGGTTTTCTCTCAGGCCATTACTCAGGAAACACCCTATCTGGTCATACTGGCCAACGATGGCATGACCGCACTGGAGATCGTGAAAAATATTAAACCCAATCTCTTTATTCTGGACTACCAGTTGCCAAAGCTGAATGGCATACAACTTTACGACCGTCTCCACGCGATCAAGGAGTTCGAGCATGTTCCGGCGATTATGATGAGTGCCAGTCTGCCTTACGCAGAACTGGAGAAGCGCAATATCGTGGGTTTGAATAAACCCATCGATCTGGATGTATTTTTGCAGACTATTGAACGGCTTATAGAGTCAGAGTCATAAGCCTGATGCTGTTTCAAGAGGATTCACTGTCTTCTACAGGCCGCTTTATTTGATATGTTTTGTAGTCGGTGTTCAATGCGTCCAACAGATCGTGAAAGGCCCTGACAAGATGGTAGTTGCGCAGACGGTAATAGACGGTATTGCCGACGCGGCGCGGCGTGACCAGACCGCAGCGGGTCAGGTGGCGCAGGTGTTCAGAGGTGGTCGCAGGTGATAAACCGATGGCGCGCGCGATATCGCCGGAGCGCATCTCCGGCAAGCTATCCGGCAAGGAGCGCAGGTCCTCCTCTGTCGGTGCGGCCAATAGTTCCAGAATATAACGGCGGCTGTCGTCGCAGACAGCCGAGAGAAATTCGTTAATGTATGCATCTATCTCCGGCGCGCGTCGTGGGCGCGTCACTCCCACTTGCTTGTTCTGCTGAGCTTCCTGTTCGGAAGTATCTTCGGATGATGAGGGGGATAACTCAGACATACCGCTTCCTCCATGAGATAGTCGTGTTAGCAGAACATGATGCCTACACCATCATACCTATAAGGGGCATTCCTTGTGAGGCCATGTGCTGGTGTCAGGCCGTTCCTCACCCGGTATTATATGCCACCGGCAACTATATCTCAAGCAATGAGGAAATGGATGTAGGGGCGTCATTCATGACGCCCTGGCAGCCCCCGTTGCTCCGCGCACGGAACGTCATTCATGACGCCCTGGCAGCCCCCGTTGCTCCGCACACGGGGCGTCATTCATGACGCCCTGGCAGCCCCCGTTGCTCCGCACACGGGGCGTCATTCATGACGCCCTGGTAGCCCGTTGCTCCGCGCACGGGGCGTCATGCGTGACGCCCCTCCACCGACCACCACCATCCTTCAGGGGGATGGTGGTCCTGAAGCTTGCTGAGGGAAGCGCGAGGTATCGCCCTATCATGATACGAAGCAGTTCTCGCCTGTTTTCATGGTAGGTGTACCCTGGACGCACTCCCCCTGGAAGATTGCTGGTGATTATCTATCATCCGGTAACAAGCCATGACGCAGGGCAAAGATGGCGACCTGGGTGCGGTCACGCAGATGCAGCTTCTGGAAGATGGTTGAGAGATAGTTTTTGATAGTCTTTTCGGCATAGGCCATCTCATCGGCTATCTCTTTATTGCTCATGCCCATTGCCAGGTAGCGCATGATCTGCACTTCGCGCTCTGTGAGCAGGGATAGCCTGTCATCACCGCTTCTGTCTTCAACCTCATCGATCAGGCGGCGATACTCGTTGATCAGCGCGCCGGTCAACGTCGGCTCAATCGGCATTGCGCCCGCGTGAACCTGTCTGATCGCTTGCGCGACCTCACGCATAGAGGCACTCTTGAGCAGGTAGCCTTTAGCGCCATACTGCATCGCCTGCAACATCTGCTGCTGCTCACGATGGACGGTGAGCATAATCACAGCCGTGTCCGGTAGCTCTTGCGTGAGCTGGCGCGTCAGGGTAATGCCATCAATAACAGGCATTTGCACGTCCATCAGCACCACATCGGGCCGTAGTTGGCGAATTTTCTGCAATGCCTCAAGGCCGTCGCCAGCCTCACCGATGACGCGCATATCCTTCTCTAAACTCAATAATTGCCGCGTGCCTTCGCGCACCAGCGCGTGATCATCGGCAAGAAATACGCTGATCACCTCCACTGCCTGCTCTGACCTGCTATATTCTGGTTGCCGATCATCGCTGCTATTCACACTTCGGCTGTCCACTGTCATTGTCGGGGTAGACTGACCTGTAATATGGTGAGGATACATCCCCGCTTCCTCCATAAACTGCATGGCTCATAGACACAAGCACGTGGTTAGTTTCCGGCCATGCTGTACTTTCAGTGTACAGAGCCTGAATCATCGTGTCTTCAATTTCAGTATACAGGCATCGTCATAATGCTCCAGACGCCAGAGGGACGGCGAATTGATAGGTTGAAAGTCTTGGATGGGTGCCTTTATATAGCAGCCGTGTTATAATCAGCCTCAATAATTGTGCTGCCGTGTCGATATGCTTAGTGGAGGAGGGGGAAGCTGTACATGTAGTGAGGCCCCTGGTGGGTCTCAGGGCCAGCTTTTGCTCCGTGCTATCACCAGGGATTTACAAATGAAGGGGTTGACGATGAGCGCCGATATCTCTTTTGTGCGTGATCGCCAGGCCACACAGCATGTTGCGCCTGCTGTGGAGGGTGAGTCACAAGAGCTTGTAGGTATTTTGCAGAAGATTGTGCAGAACGCGGGGGCGCTGTTAGGTGTCAGCAATTGCTCGGTAGCTTTGCTAGATACGACCGGTAGCACACTTGTGACGTTAGCAGCGTTACAAAAGAATGGGCGCAAATCGCGCCGAACCCGCTTTCGTCTGAATGAGGGTGTGGCGGGTTGGGTCGCCACCCATCACCAGACGCTGGTCATCAACGATGTAAGCCTTGACTCGCGCTTCAAGCGTCTGGGACGCATCCCTGTCGGCGCAATGATCTGCGTACCCCTGATGGACGGTAGCAACTTTATCGGCACCCTGACGGCCAGCAGCCGCGAGGTGAATGTCTTTGACGAACGTAAGACACAGGCCCTGACCATCTTCGCGGAGCAGGCGGTGCTGGCGATTATCAACGCACGTCACGCCGAACTGGCCCGCCGACAGGCCAATCAGCTTGAACTGTTGATGAGTCTCTCGCGCGACATCACCACACGTCTGGAAGCGGAAGAACTCTATCGCACCATCCTCGCCTATGTGCGCCGTCTCGTCCCTTGCGATCTCGCCTTGCTCTATCTGTATTATGATGGTTTGCTCGACCTGCGGCCCGTAGCAGAGTTGCAATGCCCGGTTGATGCCAGCCCCTACGAGCAAGAGATGTGCGCGACTATCGTAAAGACGGCCAATCTGCAACGTGAGAAGGTCGGCCTCTATGACACCAATTCACTGACGGCGTGGGCCTCGATCCACCGTCACCCCATTCTACGCGCACCCGGCACGGCTCCCAATCAGGCGGAAGGTCGGTCTGTGGCCGAGTTGGCCGCGCCGCTGGTTTCTAAGAACGTTCTCTACGGCGTCATCACGCTTGAGCGAGCCACGCCCTTTACCAGCGAAGAACTGCGGCTGGTGCGCAATCTCAGTCATCTGGCGGCAGCAGCGCTGGAGAATGGTGCGCTCTTCCAGAAGGTACGTGCCGATCAGGAGCAGTTGCGCGCCATCCTGGCCTCTAGCTCGGATGGTATCGCCCTGCTCGGTGTCAATGCCTGCTTTATCGAGGTCAATCCGGCCTTCGCTCGCCTCTTTGGTCTGGAGCCGGAGCAGATCATGGGCATGGAATGCATGGAGCTACTTGGCTGCCAGGAAGAGGGTGGCCATACCTACTGCGCCGAACTGTGCATGGTGCATCGCGCGCTGCAACTGGAGCAGCCGTTACCCTATGTTGAACTGGATTTACAGATTCAGGGTGTCGCGCGCTCGGTCGGGTTGAGTATCACGCCCGTCCTCACGCCTGCACAACCGCTGTGCTTAATGGTGGCACGCGATGTGACGGCCATCCGAGAGGCCACGCGCATGAAGGCCAACTTTATCTCGATGATAACGCACGAACTGCGTTCCCCGCTCAACGCTATCAACGGCTACCTCGATCTCGTGCTGACCGGCGTTGCAGGTGAGATCAGCGAGCAGATGCGTGAGTTTGTGCGACGCGCCCGTTCCGGCAGCGAAACCCTGTACGGGCTGATTGAAGACCTGTTGCTGATCTCGCGTGCCGACGCCGGTCAGTGGCGTTTGAACCGCGAGATCATCAGCCTGCAAGAGATTGTGGAAGAAGCGGTTGAAGAGATGGAGGTGACCGCCAGCGATCAAGAATTGACGATTAGCGTCGAGGGAGTCGAGAAGGTGCCACAACTCTATGCCGACCAGGTGCGGTTGCAACAGGTTCTGCGCAACCTGCTCAGTAACGCCTTGCGTTTCACACCCGCTGGGGGGCGTATCACCATCAAAGCCGACGTTGTGCCCAACACCTTCGCGGAGATCGATGCCGAGCAACCGCGTGTGCTGCTGCTCAGCGTCAGCGACACTGGCTATGGTATTGCCCCCGAATTTCATCAGCGCATCTTCGAGCGTTTCTACCAGGTTCCTGGCAGCGTTGTCGGACGCAAGGGCCAGGGCCTGGGTCTGGCTATCGTCAAAATGATTATCGAACTACATGGAGGCAAGGTGCTGGTCGAGAGCGAACCCGGCAAAGGCAGCACCTTCACCTGTATTCTCCCTTGCCTGCTCTCATAACACTGCGCCAGGGCGACCCTGGCGCGGCTGTATGCCCCTGTTTTGCTCCTCTTTCTCTTGACCCACCCTCTGGTATAGGACTACAATTAGAATACACGTTTACGAAAACGTTAATGTTGTCCAAAACCCCCGTAGGGGCGTGATTGATCACGCCCGTTTCGCGGATGGATAGGCTCAAAAAGGGTGTGATGATGAATTTTCACACCCGAAACCGACAATGGCCCCCCGTAGGGGCGTGATTGATCACGCCCGTTTCGCGGATGGATAGGCTCAAAAAGGGCGTGATGATGAATTTTCACACCCGAAACCGACAATGGCCCCCCGTAGGGGCGTGATTGATCACGCCCGTTTCGCGGATGGATAGGCTCAAAAAGGGTGTGATGATGAATTTTCACACCCGAAACCGACAATGGCCCCCCGTAGGGGCGTGATT
>DAOTVZ010000296.1:0-4899 GCA_034436045.1 Ktedonobacteraceae bacterium
GAACAGAAAATGGTTCAGCAGACCGTGCGCGACTTCGTGAATCGCGAACTAGTACCCCTGGAAGGCGATGTGCTGCGCAACGAGCGCGAGGGCCGTCCGGGGATCACGCGCGAGAAGGTGCGCGAGCTACAATTGAAGGCCAAAGAGATGGGCTTCTGGGGCATTAATACGCCGACAGAATATGGTGGGGCCAATCTTGGCCCGGTCATGACAGCGATTGTCAACATGGAGCTGGCCCGCACGTTCGTTCCCTTCAATTTCGGTGGCAACGCCGATAACATCCTCTACTATTGCAATGAGGAACAGAAACAGCGTTATCTGATACCGACCATCAACGGTGAGCGGCGTTCCTGCTTCGCCCTGACCGAGCCGGGGGCCGGTTCAGACGCGGCGAACATCAAGATGCGCGCCGTGAAGGACGGCGATTACTGGGTACTCAACGGCGAGAAGATCTTCATTACCAATGGTAATGAGGCCGATTTCGCGATGGTTTTTGCCGTCACTGACCCAGAGAAGGGTGCGCACGGCGGTGTCACCTGTTTTCTGGTAGATCGTGCTATGGGGTGGCGCTCCAGTTATATCCCCACCATGGGCGAGTGGGGGCCAGCTTCGCTCTATTTCGAGAATGTGCGCGTGCCGGAGAAGAATATTCTGGGTGAACTGAACGGCGGCTTTAACCTGGGCATGCAGTGGATTGGAGCCGGCCGCTGGGCCATCGCTTGCCGTGCCGTCGGCGTCGCCGAGCGTGCGCTGCAAATGGCAATTGACTATTCCAAGCAGCGCGTGACGATGGGCAAGCCAATTGCCGAGCGCCAGGCCATTCAGTGGATGATCGCCGACTCCTATGTAGAGATCGAGGCAACGCGCTGGCTTGCCCTTTACGCTGCCTGGCTGGCCGAGCAGCACGATGACACGCGCCATGCCGCTTCGGTTGCCAAACTGTACGGCTCGAACATGGTTAATCACGTGATTGACCGCGTGCTGCAAATTCATGGTGGTATGGGCTATACGAAAGAACTGCCGATTGAACGCTGGTATCGTGAGGTACGTTTATGGCGCATCTTTGAGGGCACCGACGAGATTCAGCGCTATATCATCTCTCGTAATCTCCTGCGTGGCCATGTAAAAATTGGGGAGACCTTCTGATGGGTTTTGCTCCTAAAGCAGCGATTGTGGGTGTGGCCGAGTCTGATCTCGGTCGCACCCCGGACAAAACAGTCCTACAACTACAGACACAGGCGGCCAGAGCGGCACTCGAAGATGCCGGTCTGCGTTTTAGCGATGTGGATGCGCTCTTTTGCGCCGGAAACTGGGCCTGGTCCCCTAATCTCATGCTGGCAGAATACCTGGGCATCAGACCCAAATATACCGATACAACGAATATCGGCGGCTCATCCTTCGAGGCACATATTGAACACGCGGTCGCCGGTATCGAGGCAGGTCTGTTTGACGTGGCGCTGATTACCTATGGCAGCACCCAGCGCTCAGACCGCTCGCGCGGACGTGGCAGCTTCACGTTCAGGTTGACCGACCAGTACGAGTTGCCATTTGGCTTGCCCACTCCTGTGGGAGCCTACGCCCTGGCCGCCACACGCCACATGTTCGAATATGGCACAACCAGCGAGCAACTGGCCGAGGTAGCGGTTGCGACACGCAAGTGGGCCACCTTGAATGAAAAGGCTATGATGCGCGACCCTATTACGATTGAGGACGTGCTTAATTCGCGCTGGATTGCCGAGCCGCTACACCTGCTGGATTGTTGCCTCGTCACCGACGGCGGCGGGGCTGTGGTCGTGGCATCGGCAGAACGCGCCAGAGATACACGCAAGGCTCCGATCTGGATACTGGGTCATGGCGAGGCACACACCCATAATTCTATCGCCAATATGCCCGATCTGGCGACACACCAGGCCGCCATCGCATCCGGGAAAGCAGCCTTTGCTAGAGCAGGTCTGACCCCATCCGACATCGATGTGGCCGAGATTTATGACTCATTCACCATCACAGTTATACTCACGTTAGAGGCTCTGGGCTTCTGTGGGCGTGGCGAAGGCGGAGCTTTTGTCAGTGGGCAGCGCACAGCCCCTGGTGGCCCTTTCCCGATGAATACAAATGGTGGCGGACTCTCTTACTGCCATCCAGGCATGTATGGAATTTTCTTGCTCATCGAGGCAACGCGGCAATTGCGAGGCGAGTGTGGCCCACGCCAGGTCAGGGATGCCCGCATCGCGCTCGCACATGGCACGGGCGGCGTCCTCTCGTCGGCGGCTACAGTTATTCTGGGGAAGGATTGAAGCTCTATGTCCATGCAGCTTTCAGCATCCATGCTTCAGCAGGATAGCGACTCTCGTCCCTACTGGGAAGGTCTGGCACAAGGCGAACTGCGCATTCAGCACTGTAGCGCCTGCTCACGTTACGTGTTCTACCCGCGCTCCCTCTGTCCTCACTGCTTTTCCGATCAACTTACGTGGAAGGTTGCGAGTGGTAAAGGCACGATCTATTCGTACACCGTTGCGCATCAGGCGTTCGGTATGTTCGCGGCTGAGACCCCCTTCATCATCGCTATCGTTGAGTTAGAGGAAGGCGTGCGTATGATGACACGCATCATTGACACGCCACGCGAGCGGGTACAAGTTGGAGCAGCAGTGCAGGTGACATTCGAGACAGTTGGCGAGCAGCTTACCTTACCGTACTTTCGCCTGATTGAGTAAAGGTTCAGTACCTACGTTCTCTAAAACCATGTCGTTTGCGTGCAGAGAAATGAGGTATTACGGGGATGTTCCCATCTCAACATATATCGCCGGAACGGCTGCACCGTTTCTTTCGCCCACGCAGTATCGCTCTGGTCGGGGCCACCGATAATTCACGCTGGTCGATCTATACCTTTGAGAATCTGCGCAACTTCGGTTTCCCCGGCCCGATCTATCTGATCAACCCGAACCACGAGATTGTGCATGGGCAGCGCGCATTTCGCACCTTGAGCGATCTGCCGGAGCCGGTTGACATGGCCTTCGTCATGGTCTCAACGCCGCGTGTGCTGCCGATTGTGCAGGAGGCCACACGGCTAGGTACAAAACATTTTGTTGTGCTGACAGCAGGATTTAGCGAGGTCGGCATGGATGGGGCACGGCTGGAGCGTGAACTGCTCGATTTCGCACGCGAACACGAACTGACCTTGCTCGGCCCCAATGGTAACGGTTTCATCAACGTGACTGACCGCATCACGCCCTATGGCTTGCCCATCGCCCCGCCACTCAATGCTGGCCCGGTTGGCGTAATTCTGCAAAGTGGCGCACTCACCAGCGCTGTACTGGCCTTTGCCCAGGCCCATGCCATCGGCCTCAGCCTGATGGTGGCGATGGGCAACGAAAGCATGATCTCCGTGACAGATGTGATGGATTATCTGATCGAAGACGAGTCTACACATTCCATCGCTCTCTTTCTGGAGAGCATCCGTCAACCTGATGAGTTACGCCGCGTGGCAGATAAAGCACGCGCTCGTCACAAGGCTATCGTGGCACTGAAGATTGGTCGCAGCGAGGCCAGTTCACGGGCCGCTTTCGCGCACACGGGGGCGCTGGTCGGCAACGATGCTGTGAATGACGCGGCGTTACGGCAACTGGGCATTATGCGTGTCTCCTCGCTGGAGGCACTCTTGACCACCGCCGGACTGGCAGGCTACACCGCGCCATTACCTGGACGGCGCATGGCGGTGGTCACACCATCAGGTGGCGCATGCGATATTATCTCCGATATGGCCGCCGACGAGCATATTCTCTTGCCGGATTTCGCACCTGAGACAGTAGAGCAGTTGCGCGCAGTGTTGCCACCATTTTCAACACCCCATAATCCTCTCGACGTAACCGGCTATGTTGTGGTCGATGGCACCATCCAGCAGCGGTCACTGAGCATTGTTGTCAATGACCCAAATATCGACTTTGTACTGAACCTCTCGACTACCGAGAGCGGGCGCGAGCCAACACCAGAGATGCTGAAGGCAAGCCTGCTGGCCTTTGACAATCTCACACGTATCATTCGCTCGGCCCCACACCCCGTCGTACTTATTTCTAATACCTGTATGGATCTCTCACGCACAGCGCGCGCGGTGGTGGAACGAACAGGTCTGCACTTTCTGGCCGGTATGGAACAAGGCATGCGTGCATTGGGCCGTTTTCTCTGGTGGTCAGAATGGCTTAATGAGGCACATGATGATAGAACAGAGGAAGCTCTTCCGACTATCTTCTCTACAACACCCTTTGGGGGAAACTGGTCCGAGGCTCAGGCACGCGAGCTGCTGCAACAGGTCGGCATTCCCGTAGTGCCAGGACGTCTGGTGAAATCGGCTGATGCGGCAGTGCAGGCGGCACACGAAATGGGCTTGCCGGTAGTGTTGAAGATACAGTCGGCAATGCTGCCACATAAGAGCGACGTAGGAGGCGTCGCACTGAATTTAGATACAGAAGAGGCAGTGCGCACGGCATTCACGACCATGATGGCGCGTATTCAGATGGAGCGACCCGACGCAGAGATTGAGGGAATCCTTGTCAGTCCCATGCGACCGACCGGCATAGAGTTGCTGGTAAGTGTGATGCGCGATTCACTCTGGGGGCCGGTACTCACAGTCGGGCTTGGTGGCATCTGGACAGAGGTTTTCAAAGACATATCGATGCGGGTATTGCCAGTGTCGCCGCATGAGATTAGCAATATGCTGGCCGAGTTGCGCGGCGTAGCCCTTTTACGCGGCTCTCGCGGGCGACAACCCGCTGATCTTCAAGCGCTTACAGAGGTGATCCACCGTATCAGTCGGCTCGCGCTCGCGCTTGGGCCCCAGTTGAGCGTGCTGGAGATCAACCCCTTGCTGGTCGATGCTACACGCATTGAAGTACTGGATGTGTTGAT
>DAOTVZ010000297.1:0-2827 GCA_034436045.1 Ktedonobacteraceae bacterium
TATCACGAAGTAGCGCATTGATGCAAGCCGATTTACCGGCGTTAAATTCGCCGACAATCACGAGCAAAAAGAGGTCATCTAAGGTTGCGAGAATCTGTTGCAGGGTAGTAGCGTGAGCCTCGGCCCCCTCGATGCCCGTCAGGCAGCTTTGTAGTTCACCGGCGATACTGCGCTCACGCTGTAATAAGGCGCGTTGCTGATCCTGTAAAAGCACTCTTGCCATTGCACATACCATCCTTCATGCCTGCTCGTTGAGGCTGCGAGCGTGCTGTTATTGTGAGCGGGCTTGATATAAGCGAGCATACTTCTCTCTTTATATCATAGCTCATATATGCATATACGGGGAGGATAGGAGGAAGTAGTAGAGCAAGAGTGAGCCTTGCCTGTAATGTGGACAGATGGTAAAACAAGGTGTCTGCCTACTTGTCTACTCATCACTTTTCTGTGTTACTGTGCTACAAAGATAGCACACAAATTGGCATGACTCTTGCAGTACATAAAGATAGAATCACCGTGTAGCACGAACAACGTCGTTTAGTTCTGATGGAACGCCTTGTTGTAGGTCGTTGTCTCGTAATTTGTCTCACTGCAATGTCATGGGGGACATTCGGTAAGGAGATATGCACATGCTTCTGTCAAAACAGCCGTTTCAATGGAAAAAAGCGGCCATCATCGGTTCACTTATGTTTTCGGCTCTGCTCTTGCTCGTCAGTAGAGTCAGTGTCTATGCCAGCGGAGGTACCGCACCGGGCGGCCCAGGAGCAGCTTCAGTCTGGACACCCTCGAACAACACCATTCTGGGTACGGCAGCCAATACGACCAGCGATGTCTGGTTTACCGGCTATAACGGCATCATCGGTGAGGTCTACTATCCCACTGCCGATATGCCCAATACGACCGATTTGCAGTTTCTGATCGGGGATAGCAACCATACCTGGGTGGATGAAGAGAAGGTTGCTACCACCTCGCAAGTCTCGCTTTATAACAATCATTCGCTGGCGTGGGTCGTCACCAATACCGCTACTAGCGGCAAATACAAGATCACGAAGATCATCTACACCGACCCATCACGCAACACGTTGATTCAACAGGTAACATTCACAGCTCTTACCGGTACCATCTCAAATTATCTGCTCTACGTCCTCTATAATCCGACCATGCACGATGCTGGCAATAACAATAGTAGCTCCACGCAGGTCTACAACGGTCGCACGATGCTGGTGACGACCGACTCCAGCGGCAATTATGCCAGCGCCCTCGCCGCCTCGTTCCCCTATGTGTCGGGTATGACCAGTTCCGGCTTCGTTGGCGTCAACGATGGCTGGACAGATCTCAAAGGCTCCAGCAATTGCGGTAGCTCTACCTGCCCCGATTATACCATGAACTACACCTATAGTGCTGCTAACAACGGTAACACGGCGCAAACGGGTGAAATCGATCTCTCCGATGGTGGCACGATCAATACGCAGACGGCTACCAGCGTCACCTTTAACCTTGATCTTTCTTTCGGTCAGGCCGGTGGCGGCAATTCATCCGTTTTGAACGCTGAGCAGACGCTAGCGGGCACGCTGGGCGACACCTCTAATATGCTCAGCACCTATGTTTCACAGTGGAACAGTTTCGATAACAGCCTCAATGTCCCCCCGGCGGTGGGTAGCACGCAGGCTATTCAACAGGCGCGGCAGCAGGAATACTATCTGGCCGCCAATGTGCTGAAAGCCTCACAGGATAAGCAGACAGGCGCGTTTGTAGCCGGACTCGGCACGCCCTGGGGTGAGTCAAACGGCGACAGCGATGCCGGTGGCTATCATCTGGTCTGGGAGCGCGATATGTACGAGTTCTCCAGCGCCCTCATCGTCGCGGGTGATACTGCCGATCCCAAACGTGCGTTGCTGTGGGCCTTTGACACACAGCAACAGTCTGATGGGCACTTTCCGCAGAACAGCTATGTCAATGGCACGCCTTACTGGAACGGCATTCAGATGGATGAGCAGGCATTTCCGCTCATTCTGGCCTGGAAGCTGGGCGTGACCGATAGCACCGACTATAACAATCACATCAAGCCCGCCGCCGATTATATCATCGAACATGGCCCCTGGACGGGTGAGGAACGCTGGGAAGAGAATAGCGGCTTCAGCCCCTCGACGATTGCCGCCGAGATCGCCGGCCTGCTCTGCGCCGCACAGATTGCGGGCGATAACGGCGATACCGTCAATCAGAACCGCTTCACCAGCTATGCCGACTACTATCAGCAACTGGTGCAGGACTGGACATTTACCACCAGCGGCCCGCTAGGCAATGGCTCCTACTTTGAGCGCATTGACGACGATGCCAACCCGAACGACGGGCATACCATTAACATTGCCAATGGCGGTGGCAGCCACGACGAGCGCTCGGTCGTCGATGCCGGTTTCCTCGAACTGGTACGCCAGGGCGTCATGCCCGCCAACTCGCCCTATATCACGCTCTCGCTACCGGTGATCGATTCGACGATTGAGCAGACGGTCAACGGCAATCAATACTGGCACCGCTACAACTATGATGGCTATGGTGAGCAGGCCAACGGCTCCGACTACAACGGCACCGGCATCGGTCGGCTCTGGCCCATCCTCTCCGGCGAGCGCGGTATCTACACCATCGCCACCGGTGGTAATGCCGACTCCTTTATAACCGACATGACGGCGGCGGAAAACGGCTCCGGCATGATCCCTGAGCAGGTCTGGGATAACTCTGCGCCCTCCGGCTATACCCCCGGCACGCCGACCAAATCGATGAACCCGCTCAACTGGGCGATGGGTGAGTACATCACGCTGCTCTTCTCCGCTGC
>DAOTVZ010000298.1:0-12272 GCA_034436045.1 Ktedonobacteraceae bacterium
TGCTGGGCACTCACGCAAACCTGTTCTACAACTTGCAGGTGGGCAGGTGTGAGTGATGGGGTATAAAAGAGAATAAGATCAATGTCGCGTGGCAAAACGTTTTTGCGGACATCCATCTTTAGTGGGATAGCAACCACCTCGTAGCCCTCTTGCATGAGTAGGCGTTTGAGTGAAGTGATCTCGTCCTGGACATCGTGGATGATGACGATCCTGACGTTCATGAGCATTCCCCCAAATGTATTCTTTGGCACAGTAAGTAGTGATAGTAGGAAATACCTTTCGACATAAGGCAATTGTCACAGCGCACATCTCAACAATACATGATTTTTTATGCAGTGTCAAGATTTTAGGAATATAACAAGGGGTAGGCGAGCGCGAGGCTCGCCCCTACCATACGGATATACACGTTTTTGTATTTCGTATATGGTAGGGACAAGCCTCGCGCTCGCCCTGCTTTCTACAAGACTCTGCTCAAATTGCTTGATGAGCTATCTCTAGTGGAACTGCGCCGCCTCGGTGGAACCGGCCAGGGCGGTGGTGGAGGCGGTGCCACCGGTGATGACCTGCGCCACCTCGTCGAAGTAGCCGGTGCCCACCTCGCGCTGATGCTTCGTGGCTGTGTAGCCGTACTGCTCGGCGGCGAACTCCTTCTGCTGTAATTCGGAGTAGGCCGTCATGCCGCGCTCTTTATAGTCACGCGCCAGTTCGAACATAGCGTAGTTGAGGGCGTGGAAACCGGCCAGAGTGATGAACTGGAAGGCATAACCCATCTTGCCAATAGTCTCCTGGAAAGTAGCGATGGCTTCGGGCGAAAGCTTCTTACGCCAGTTGAACGAAGGCGAGCAGTTGTAGGCCAGCAACTTGCCCGGATAGTGCGCGTGAATGGCTTCGGCGAAGCGACGCGCCTCATCCAGATTCGGCTCCGAGGTTTCGCACCAGATCAGGTCGCAGTAGGGAGCATAGGAGAGGCCACGTGCGATGGCCGCGTCCAGTCCGCCGCGAATGCGGAAGAAGCCCTCCGGTGTGCGTTCGCCTGTCAGGAACGGGCGATCAACCGGGTCGATGTCGCTGGTGAGCAGGAAAGCTCCGTTAGCATCAGTACGCGCAATGAGGATAGTAGGTACGCCCATCACGTCGGCAGCAAGACGTGCTGAGATAAGATGGCGGATAGCGGATTGAGTGGGAATAAGCACCTTGCCCCCCATGTGACCACATTTCTTCTCAGACGAGAGTTGATCCTCGAAATGCACGCCGGCCGCACCGGCCTCAATCATAGCTTTCATGATCTCGAAGACGTTGAGCGGACCGCCAAAGCCGGCTTCGGCGTCGGCGACGATGGGGGCGAACCAGTAGGTGCCTTTCTTGCCCTCGGCATGCTCGATCTGGTCGGCCCGTTGCAGCGCCTGGTTGATGCGCTTTACTACGTGTGGCACACTATTAGAAGGATAGAGGCTCTGGTCGGGGTACATCTGTCCGGCCAGGTTTGCATCCGCCGCTACCTGCCAGCCACTGAGATAGATGGCTTTGAGGCCCGCCTTCACCTGCTGCACGGCCTGGTTGCCCGTCAAAGCACCGAGCGCCGCCACGTAAGGCTCGCTATGGAGCAGATCCCAGAGGCGCTCGGCCCCCAGGCGCGCCAGCGTGTACTCAATCTGAATAGAGCCGCGCAAACGCAACACATCCTCAGCGCTATACGGACGTTTAATCCCTTGCCAGCGTGGATTGGTTTCCCACTGCATTCTCAACTCGGTTGCCTCGTGATGGCCGTTCATCATGATGTGCATTCTCCTTTCACCGCGATGATTCTTGCTCGTTTGTTGTCTGATCTGCTTGATTAAGTGGAGGGTTATAGGTCACTCCATTCCTTACAGCAAGGGTAACATGAAAAGATATGCAACGTCTAGCTTTTTGCTTCATCGCTTGTGATATTTTCCATAAGTAGGAGATTATATTATGCACATTGCCTTAGTGATATGCCCTTGCGCTTGCGCAAATATTCTGGCATACTCTATCGTAGGCACAAGAGACCGATTATTTCAGACTATCGTCTGTCTATTAAGGTTGTTACAGCATGGCACTATTATGGAAGGTTGATGAAGGCACGCATGTCAACCTGAAGGATTATGACCCGGACTATACCGATAAGCACGCGAATCAGCACGAGGCGAAAGAGGAGTTGGAGCAACTGAGCGATGAGTTGAGCGAATTGCAGGAACTGATGGCAGCGGCAAAGCAGCATAGCCTGTTGATGATCTTGCAAGGTATGGACACCAGCGGCAAGGACGGCACTATTCGTCATGTGTTGTCCCACGTCAATCCGCAAGGCTGCGAGGTGCATTCTTTTAAGCAGCCAACCGAAGAGGAACTGGCGCATGATTTCCTCTGGCGCGTCCACAAGGTAACGCCGCCGAAGGGCTTCATGGGCATCTTTAATCGCTCGCATTACGAGGATGTGCTGGTTGTGCGCGTGCATAACCTTGTGCCGGAGGACGTGTGGGAGCATCGCTACAAAGAGATCAAGCACTTCGAGAAACTGCTGGCGTGCAATGGCACGATTATTCTCAAGTTTTTTCTGCATATCAGCTTTGAAGAGCAGGCGGAGCGTTTGAGGGCGCGTGAAGATGATAAGGATAAAGCCTGGAAGCTCTCGGTCAGCGATTGGACAGAGCGCAAATACTGGGAAGACTACCAGCGTGCCTACGAGGATGCGCTCAGCAAGTGCAGCATCGACGAAGCTCCCTGGTACATTGTGCCCTCTAATCACAAATGGTACCGCAACCTGGCTATCGCACATACGCTGGTAGAAGTCATGCGTCAATACCGTGACGGGTGGAAAGCTTCGCTAGAAAAGCGCGGACGCGAGGAACTGGAAGCCATACAGCGCTTTCGTGAACAAAACGAGAAACAGGGATGATGCCTTTTCATAAAGCATCATCCCAACTGGCGCGTCATCCTGCCGCGTGAGAGCGACGGAGGGGGATAATAAGGCGGCAAGGTAGCAATGATGTCACCGACGCGCAATTGCACCTGTTTGTAGCGGTAATGCGAACGGTGGTAGTGTGCAAAGAGCATCAGACCCTGGTGCGCGATTACGTCTGCTGCATCTGTATGTCGCTGGAGCATAAGCTGGCCGCCGGTCGTCTCCTCAAGCGCCGCCGCACCCTCTGTATTCTCGACTGCTTCATGCATGGTCAGTTTGCGTGTCTCGCGTCGCGTGCTATTGCCCGGCCACAGAATCAGGGCGATGGATTTCCCTTTCAGGCGCTGCTCGATCAGGCGCGCGCTGAGATGATCGGCCAGTTTGCGAATGGCGGCGCAGACCTCATCGGCATCGGCCTCGTGCTGGAAACGCATGCGCGCGTTCTGGCTGGGCGGCGGCGCATCCGGCACGACCAGGCTGGTATCAATACCACAAGCGATCTGATAAACCCAACCTCCTAGCTGGCCCAGACGACGAATCAATCCCTCCTCCGTCAAGGTAGCCACCTGGGCAAATGTTGTGATGCCGAAGTCGCGCAGGTGAGCAATCAGTTCGGCCATCGCCACCACGTCGAACGTTTCCCCCTTGCTTTCTATCTCCGAGGAATGTAACCCGCCCGTGTCCGGCCCCCCGCTCAGGTCTGGCAGATTGGCGGCACTGGCAATACCGGCGCTGCGCAGTTGGAGCAGCATAGAGAGCGGCAATGTCTGAACAAAGGAGGCTTCGCGGCCTGGGGGAATGTATAAGACGCCCTGGCGTCCATCGCGGCGACTCATCAACGCGGCCAACTCGGCGATGGTCTTCCCATTCGCAACACCGATCTGGGCCGTCAGCCCCAGTTCGGCAATCTCAGCGCAAAGCCGCTCGGCCAGTGCAACAGGCGACTCGAAGGGATGCTCACTACCACTCAGGTCAATGAAGGCGTCGGCGTAGGGCAACGATTCGATGATGCGGGAATAGGCACGATAGCGCTCTTTGAGCTTTTGCTGCATGGGTAGGTAGCGATCATAGGACGCGGGCATGAAGCGGGTGCGCGGTGCCAGGCGGTGTGCACGCCGCAGAGGCATGCCGGGGCTGATACCCAGGCGCACGGCGGCGGGCGAGGCATCGATGACACGCCCCGGCTCATTGGGGCGTCCCATGCCTGTGCCAATCACAAAAGGCTGGCCACGTAACGAGGGATCAAACATCTCTTCGAGCGTACAGTAGAAATGGCGAATGCGCACATACATAATGCCCTGGCGCACGTAGGGCCGTTCCATTCCGCGTATGCCTTCCTGCATCACCATATTCGGTTCACTCACTCCACCCGATGTTCCCTTTGTCGTCCTTGCCATCCCTGCCGGTGCTTGCTCTGCGGTTAATCCATCCGCCTGCTGGGACGGAGAATGGAGATTGAGTTGCTGCATAGAGTCATCTTCTATCTATTATTAGTCCCTTACACGAGACATTCCCGGTAAGCATTCTGTTTGTTGTACGATCTGGCAAGCATTTCAGACCAATCGACCAATCCTGATAGTTAAAAGTTACTCTCGCACAGCGTTTTCGCAGCAATTGGGCGCTTACTGGCGAATTTCTTGCTTGCCAGACACTCCTTCATTTAGAACAACGTGCGTTATCGGTGCCGTTCGCGTATCGCCGTGAGAACTTTTTCCTACCTATTGTATCTAAAAAAGCTCGACTGTCAAGCGGGCAGCCGGGTGCTGTGCAGTCCACCTCTTGTTTTGCGCATAGCCTGCGCGGCCCACAGCGCGATTATGTAGCGACTGTACAATGATAAGAGAAGACTGAACGATAGTTCGGTGTTTCATCCTTTGTATGACCGGTGTCGGGTGGAGGGGAAAGAAGCATATGAAACGACAATCTTTTAAAGATGATATGTCTGTTACCGATCAACATAACAAGCGTAAAGAGCAAAGAGGGGAAAACACGTTTATGGCGCGGCCAAACAATACCGCCTTCCCGTCGATGCTTGACGATTATCCCTGGCTGACGCTGGTGCTGTCCCGACTCGCTCTCTGCTATGGCCCACACATCGCGGCTACCGACCTGGAGATGCTGGCCCTGAGCCTTCGACATCTCTTTCAACAGCTTGAGACGCTGTATACCAGCGTGCTGCCCGCGCTAGAGATGGATGAACAGACGCAGATGGCACACGTTTATCCAGCATCGGCTCACCAGCATCATCAATATCATCTCTGGAATCAACTTCGACAGGCGTTGCGCACGTTGGAGCGCATAGAAGTGCTTTGTCATCTGCTCAACGTCACGGTGATGAGCATGCTGCAAACACTGGATCATGATACAGCGGAACAGCAGGAAGCCGGTGCGATTGCCGACCAGGCGTGGCTGATCGCCGACGATCATGAGAAGGCATGGCAAGAGGCAATCAGCTCACTGAAGGCCCATCTGCGCCACTGGCAACAGAGCTATGCCGCCACGCCCCCTCTGGCCTTTGCCTGTGCCGATGCTGTTGTATCCACGCTGCCCCTGGAAGTTCTGGATGAAGCTTTCCAGCGTATACTGGAGCGCGCGCTGGTACTCTTTGAGGATATTCTTCCCAGCTTGTATACATTAAAAGCCGAAGAGAACGAGGCTCTTTCAATCTACCTACTCGATCTGCTGCAACAGAACGATGATATACTCATTCGCATCGATACGCTGATAGAGCCGCTCGACCGGCTGATCGGCTATTATAGCGCAGCAGGATACCCGCTCCCCACTTCATGAAGCCGGTTTATTGATCTTAACCACAAAGGGCGGGTCTTAATGGATATGCAACTGTATTCACGCCCCTTTTCTCATCATTCCGCCCTTACAATATATACAGCGTGAGCAGATACACTCACAATAATTTAGAGAGGTCGCACCGTGGGGAACGACAACATATCACGAGCCAGCTTGCAACAGACGTTGCAGACATGGGATATTCAGCCTTACGAATATATTGAATCTACCACCGCTATTGTAGAAATGATGCATGCGCTGACCACCATCGGCATTGAACAGATGTCGCTGGTCACGATCACGCTTCAGTTCAATCTGAGCGAGCGCACTCAACGGCCCGCGCTGAAGCAACAGATAGAACAAAGTACCATACACTTTTTGGAATATCTACGTTCACTCGTGCGTAAAACCGATATTGTCTTTATTCGGCTCGCTCAGCCCACCACATTCTATTTCTTGTTGATCGACGCCGCATTAGAGGGGGCCGAAATCGTGCAGACGCGCCTGTGGGATGCACTGCTCTGGCGCATGCATAGTACGGGCGATTTGAAGATAGTGCGTCCTGATCGCGTCCAGTTGGGGTACAGTGCCACGACGGCACCTTGTACTTCCTTCCAGTCCTGCATTGAAGCTGCAATCGCTCCGCAACGCACCTTCGAGCAAGAGGCGGAGAGGGCTATTCGTAAAGCTTCTACTCGCCAGTATAACGCTACAACGCAAGAGTATGATTTGCAGCAAACGGCGCGCAAACTTGGTATGCCCTATCTCTCGCTCCTGCCACGTAAATTACCGACCCAGGTCTTGCGGCTGGTCGATCCGAAATTGGCCCAGGAACTGCGCTGCTATC
This sequence comes from Ktedonobacteraceae bacterium, assembly GCA_034436045.1. GTDB lineage: Bacteria > Chloroflexota > Ktedonobacteria > Ktedonobacterales > Ktedonobacteraceae > H111-94. The sequence goes on from DAOTVZ010000298.1 coordinate 6,555, forward strand.
CACTTGGTCGCAACAAGGATGCCCTGACCGTTGCGATTGCTAATCCCCAGGATCGTTCGTCCCTGCAACGGCTGGAACAGATCACGGGGATGCGCATCTTTCCGGTGCTTGCGTCCCCACTCGAACTTCAGGCCGCGCTGGAACAGTTGATTTGATATTCCTGACAGCGCTTGTTATAATGCCTCCTGGGTTCTTCCAACGGATTAACGAAGAGAAACTTTAGAGAGGGATTGGCTTTCTATGCGCATACTTGTAACTGGTGGAGCGGGCTTTATCGGTTCGCACATCGTCGATCAATGCGTTGCCGCCGGACATAGCGTAGCTGTGGTGGACAGTTTATGGAATGAAGGCGGCGGCAAACTCGCAAATCTGAATCCACAGGCACAATTCTATCGCGCGGATATTACCGACGAGGCCGGGTTGGCAAGCATCTTCGATGAGGTAAAGCCAGAGGTCGTCAGCCACCAGGCAGCGCAGCACAGCGTCGCCGTCTCCACGAAATATCCTATGCTCGATGCGCGTGTCAATGTGCTTGGTCTACTCAACGTGTTGAGCAACTGCACGCGCGTGGGCACCCGTAAGATTATTTTTGCCTCGTCCGGTGCCACCTATGGTACTCCTGCCCGTTTGCCGATTGACGAAGAGGTAGTGCAGCGTCCTGAATCACCTTACGGCATTTCCAAGATGGTCGGGGAATACTACCTGCGCTACTGGCAGCAGGCCAATGGCCTGACCTATACCGCACTGCGCTATGGCAACGTCTACGGGCCGCGTCAGGACCCCAACGGCGAGGCGGGCGTCATAGCAATCTTTGCCAAACGTTTCCTCAATCATGAGGGGGTACGCATCGACTGGGATGGCGAGCAGCGCAAGGATTACGTGTTTGTCGAGGATGTAGCACGAGCAAACCTGCTGGCGCTTGAACGAGGCGACAACGAGAGCTTCTGCATCGGCACGGGCCGTCCCGTCTCTGTCAACGAGATCTACGAAGAACTGGCACAGTTGACCGGCTACCGACCGGAGATTACGCGCGCACCCAGGCGTCCCGGCGATATCTACCTGTCCTATTTCAACTGTAGCAAGGCCGAGCGTCTCCTGGGCTGGCAGCCCAGCGTTAGCTTCGAGGATGGCGTCAAAGCCACGCTGGAATACTTCAAATAGAAGTTTTATTCTGGCGCATTGCTTCAATGAGGACTTTCGCCACCTCCGGGCGAGAAAACTCGCGTGGTGGAATCTCGCCCGCGCGTAGCATCTGGCGCACCTTTGTCCCGCTCAGCACCACATGCTGGTCGCTGTTATGTGGGCAGGTCTTGGTAGAGGCCATACTGTCACAGGCACGGCAGAAGAAGGTGTGGTCGAAGAACATGGGCGTGATACCTAGCTTAGCCGGGTCAAAGTTAGCGAAGATGTGATGAGCATCATAAGTACCGTAGTAGTTGCCGACACCGGCATGGTCGCGGCCTACGATGAAGTGCGAGCAACCGTAGTTCTTGCGCATCAGCGCGTGGAAGACGGCTTCGCGCGGGCCGGCGTAGCGCATGGCGGCAGGCAGCACGCCCAGAATCACGCGCTCGCTCGGATAGTAGTTTTCCAGCAGCACCTCGTAGCAGCGCATGCGTACAGCGGCGGGGATGTCGTCGCCCTTCGTGTCACCGACCAGCGGGTGCAGGTAGAGGCCATCGACCGTCTCCAACGCGCATTTCTGGATGTATTCATGGGCGCGATGAACAGGGTTGCGCGTCTGGAAGGCGACAATACGCTTCCAACCACGCTCGGCGAACAACCGGCGCGACTGTGTGGGCGTGTAGCGATAAACAGCGAATTGTTGCGGCTGCAAGGCGATGACACGCACGGGGCCACCCAGCAGCACCTCGCCCTGCTGATACAGTACGCTGACACCCGGATGGGCCTCGTCTTCCGTGCGATAGACCTGACGTGCCTCAAGCTGCTTGTCGTAGCGATACTTTTCCTCGATGCTCAGCACAGCTTGTGGTTCGCCGTTACTGTTGACCAATGCTACCTGCTCACCCTCGCGCAATTGCGCTGCCTGTTCGGCGGAGACGGCCAGCGTAATCGGGATCGACCAGGGCAGGCCGCTGGCGAGATGCATCTGGTTGACAACACTAAGGTAGTCGTCGCGGCGCATGAAGCCACGTAACGGGCTATACGCGCCGTTGGCCAGCATCTCCAGGTCGGCAAGCTGGCGCGAGCCAATGACAATCTGGGGAAGCGTCTGCGCGCGCTGCTGCAATTCGGCGCGTTCCGCTTCGTCGGCCATATTCAAGATCAGTTCGCCCCCATGCGGGGCAATCAGTCCATCTGTCATGTTTCTATCCTTCTCTTAGAGATAGCCCAGCGCGGACAGGCGGTTCGTCACAATCACAGTTTCATCCTCTTCGGCTTCCTCCGGCTCCAGGTAGCCCAGTTCTACCAGTTTAGCGAAGATGCGGTTGACGCTCTCTTCAACCGTCTCTTTGTCGGTTTCGATCACCAGTTCGGGATGCTCCGGCTCTTCATAGGGGTCATCGACGCCGGTAAAATTCTTGATCTTGCCCTCATCGACCAGCTTGTAGAGACCCTTGACATCGCGCTGACGGCAAACCTCGATGGGACATTTGACATAGACCTCGACAAAGTTACCGATCTCCCGTCGTGCCCACGCGCGCGCCTCGCGGTAGGGCGAAATGGCCGCCGAGATACAGACTACGCCGTTGCGCGTGAGCAAGCTACATACGAAGGCGATACGTTTGATATTCGTATCGCGATCCTCGCGGCTAAAGCCCAGCCCTTTGCTGAGATGCGTGCGCACGATGTCGCCATCGAGGATCTCGACATTGCGACCGCGCGCACCCAGTCGCGCTCGCACCGCCTCGGAGAGCGTGCTTTTGCCCGCACCGGAGAGGCCAGTAAACCAGATGGTGAAGCCTGTTGTGTTCATCGAGGTGTATCTCCTATCTAAGCTAGAAAATCTTGCCCTGCATATCGTTCGGTACGGGAACCCCCAGTTGCGTTAAAATGGTGGGAGCCATATCCATCAACTGCAAGCCGTGCAATTCGCGGCCTCCCCTATTCCCGGATGCAGCAGGATCGTGTTTGATGACAATGCCGAACTGAGCATGGTTGCAATCATCCGGCCCGGTATCATTGTCGAAAGTGTAGATGGAGTCATATCCCACGCTACCAACCGAACGCCAGAACAGGTCTCCAAAGTACACGATCAAATCGGGCGGTACGCCGTTGCACTCCCGGTAAATCTCCTGTGGCTTAAACACCTTTGTTCCGATGTTGACGCCCTGCGGATCGACGATGGCCTCGAATCTGGCCTTGAGTTCGTCGCGCAGCGCCTCTACCTCACCTGGCTTGACAATGCCCTGTGGCTCGCGGCCCTCGACATTGAGGAAGATACGCGCATAGTAGCCCCCATCGCCCCAGACCTTCGTCCGGCTCCAATCAATTTCGCACCTGTCGATGGGTGTGAGCGCGGTGGGTCGCGTCTTGAGAGTCAGATATCCTTCGCGCATCAGCCATTCATTAACGCAGATGCCGCCGTCCATTTTCTTCGCCCCATGATCAGAAACGATAAAAACGGTCGTTTCATTATCGACCAGTTTCAGAATCTGGCCGATCTCATCGTCGAGATAGCGGTAATAGTCGTAAATGCTACGGTTATAGACCGGGTGTACTTCGTACTTGCGATGAGTAGGATCGTGATATTTCCACATACCATGGTGGATGCGGTCGGTACCCATCTCTACAAACATGAAGAAATCCCAGTCCTTCTCCACCAGCCAGCGCTTAACCAGCTTGAAACGCTTCTCGGTCATAGCGTAAATCTGGCGCAGCAGATAATCCTTATCGTTGGTGCGGAAATCTGGTACATCGACCAGATAATCGCCAACGATATCCTGAATCTCACTCATAGCTGTGGCGGGGAAAGTGTAGGGGCGCGCCGGATTGTTCGTCACCGGCGTCAGAAAACAACCGACCTGGATACCGTTCACCGGCCTGGGCGGATAGGTCTGTGGTACGCCAATAGTGATAACACGCTTGCCCGCGCGCGAAAGAATATCCCACACGCGATCAGCCTTGACTGCGGTGGCGTTTGCCAGCACGTGCTTGCTGTAGGAGTAATCGCCACGATTGCGGAAACCATAGAAACCGAGAGTGCCGGGGTCCTTGCTTGCCATCATGGAACTCCAGGCAGGAACCGTGATAGCAGGGATGCAGCTTTCCAGTCTTCCCCAGACGCCATTGTCCATCACCTGACGAATATTCGGTAGTTCATCGCGCCATTGCTCAAAGACTAGTTCCGGCGGCGCGCAGTCCAGACCAATCACCAGGACTTTCTTTCTTCGACTCATATACGACGTACCTTCTTCCTGCTACGAACCTTACGGTTTTTGTCATTGTAACATATGTTGCAATTACTGTGAACACCCGGCGCAATTACTCTGTTATTTTTCGCCTATCATCACCCCAAACGGGCTATAGCAGTGCCAAAAAAGCAACGGCTGTCACAATTCGGGTCTGCCTTTATGACAAGAATGCACCCCCCGACCAACGCAGCAAATAGTTGAGCAGTTCACGGCGGGAATGTGGGTAGAGACATAGCGATCAATCACCAAATGAGGGTATAGTATAGATGGATCAAGTGGCATAGCCTGGTAGCATGGATTGAGGCGGTAGAAGTGCCACAGTGATGAAGAAAAAAGTAGTACGACAATTAAAAGGAGTGGCGTCTATGCCAACGGGCAAAAAAGTACGTGTTGCCATTATCGGAGTAGGAAACTGCGCCAGTTCTCTGGTGCAGGGCGTCCACTACTACCGTGAGGCAAAAGCTGAGGATTTCATCCCCGGTTTGATGCATGTTAATCTCGGCGGGTATCATATCAGTGATGTCGAGTTCACCGCCGCGTTCGATATTGATACCAACAAGGTGGGCAAGGATCTCAGTGAGGCGATTTACACCAGCCCAAACAATACCTATCGCTTTGCGGATGTCCCCTTCCTCAACGCAAAGGTCTATCGTGGCATGACTCACGACGGCCTGGGCAAATACCTCTCACGGGTGATTACCAAAGCGCCCGGCTCGACCGCTGACATTGTGCATATTCTCAAGGATACCGGCACAGATGTTGTGATTAACTATCTGCCCGTCGGCTCGGAAACGGCCACCAAATGGTACGTGGAGCAGGTGTTACAGGCAGGTGTCGGTTTCGTCAACTGCATACCGGTTTTCATCGCGCGCGAGCCATACTGGCAGCAGCGCTTCAAAGAGGCCAATGTGCCGATCATCGGCGATGACATCAAGAGCCAGGTAGGAGCAACGATTGTACATCGTGTGCTGGCGCGCCTGTTCCGCGAGCGTGGCGTCAAGCTGGAGCGCACCATGCAACTCAACGTTGGCGGCAACACGGATTTCTACAACATGCTGGAACGCGAGCGCCTGGAGTCCAAGAAGATCAGCAAAACTAATGCCGTCACCAGCCAGCTTGACTACGACCTGGGCGCGGAGAACGTCCACATCGGCCCCTCGGACTACGTGGCGTGGCTCACGGATCGCAAGTGGGCCTATATTCGCCTGGAAGGTCGCACCTTCGGCGACGTGCCACTCAACCTGGAACTCAAGCTAGAGGTATGGGATTCACCGAACTCGGCAGGCGTGGTCATTGATGCCGTGCGCCTGGTCAAGCTGGCAATGGATCGCGGCATCAGCGG
>DAOTVZ010000299.1:0-20285 GCA_034436045.1 Ktedonobacteraceae bacterium
GGTGAAGCTGGTGATGGTCAGAGCGCCGTCAATCAGGTACGTGAATTGCGCCCCGACCTGGTCCTGATGGATATTCGCATGCCCGGCATGGACGGCCTGACCGCTGCACAGACCATCTGCAAAGAGCATGTCGCTCCGGTAGTGCTGCTGACCGCCTTTAGCGATCAGCCCCTGGTTGAGCAAGCTAAGGAGGCCGGTGTCACATCCTACCTGGTCAAGCCGTTACAAGAAAATGAAGTGATTCCCGCTCTGGAAGTCGCTCTCGCCCGTTCCAAAGAGATGCAAAATCTGGAAAAGCAGGTCAATGAACTCTCCGAGCGCTTTGAGACGCGCAAAGTCGTTGATCGCGCAAAAGGCATCCTTATGGATAAATTCGGCATCACCGAGAATGAAGCCTATCGACGCATTCAGAAGATTAGTATGAACGCGCGTAAATCCATGCGTGAAATCGCCGAGGCTATCATCCTGGCCAAAGACCTGGAAACGGATCAGGACTCCTGATGATCGCTCGCCTTCTTTAGTATCAGTTTGCTGCGCCCTCACCCTTTCCTATACCCTTCGTGGGTAATAAAGGGCGTAGTAAGCTGGTTTCTCCAAATTTCTTTTTTACTAGTATAACTCCTTTCCTCATCCTTCACTCCCCCCCACCGTTTTGCACTCTAGCACAAATTACAGCACAGTTTTCTATGTGTGTAGCACACTTTCTGGCATGTTTCTTGCAGAGTAACCTGTAAAGTATGCTTTCCAACACAGTTGATTTCTACTCTCCTCACAGAGAAGACTGTCTACAACGTCGAGCAGTTGTGAGAGTAGTCCACGCCGTTCCTAATCTGCCATAAGAACGGCGGTGAATGGAAAGAGCTATTGCCAGACGCCTTTACCAGTTCTTGTGTACTCTCGCATCTCAAATAGATCGTCCGCTATCAGGGAAGGAACCTTTGCGATGAGCAAATTTGTCATGGTCATAGACGACTCTCCCACCGTCTGCAAAATTATAGAGACCAGCCTGCGCCGCGAAGGCTATGAAGTCAAAAGCTTCGCCGATGGTATTCAAGCAATGCAATGGCTCCTCAAACCGGAGGCTCGTATTCCCGACCTCGTCTTCGTCGATCTCTGTCTGCCCAAACTGGATGGCTACGAAGTGATCCAAAGCCTCAAATCAAAATCTGCTTTCGCGCGTACCACCTTCGTCATCATCTCGCGCCGCGATGGCCTCGTCGATAAACTCAAAGGACGCCTCGCAGGGGCCAGAACCTACCTGACAAAACCATTGAAAACGCAAGAACTACTGGCAATTGCACACACCTATCTCGGCGATCTGCTTATCCCTGGCTAAGCGAGGAGATGTTCTGGCTACTTGGTACAAACTCTAACACAATTTAAATGCTAGAACTTTGTTCAAAAATAAATATTTTGTTTGATATTATCATATTATATATCCTATTGCATCTTTGCGCAACGAAACATCCTTTGCTATATTTTTAAGAGGAGAATGGTAAAGGAGCATCAGTCTCCAATGTATCACGGTGCCATCAGCCTTGCATATAGGGTGCATCCTGGTATGACATCGACTGAAAGGACACTTTGTTATGCATAAGAAATGGCTACTCTTTATGGCAATGCTTGCCTTCCTCTCGCTGGGTTTCGCCGCTTGCAGCATCAAGGATAGCTCTCAGGCGGCTGCCAACGCCGTCGAAGTTGACATGGGAGGGGCCAACTTTATTCAATCCAGTGTTACCCTCAAACAGGGCCAGCAAATCAATCTGGTTGACAAAGCATCCTCTACTCATATCATTGTCAACGGCAGTTGGATCAATGGCAAACAGGTACCGAAACAGGAGCCAGGCGCGCCAACCATCAATATGACCTTCACCGGTAATGACTCGGCTCTGACGCCGCCCTGGAATACTCCCGGTACCTATCACCTGTACTGCACCATCCACGTCGGCATGAATTTGACCGTTATCGTAAAACCGGCATAACACAATAGGACACTAACATATACTATCCACATCATCAGGTCATGAGAAGCCAGGAATACTAATAATCCTCTTCTTGACCGAATAGAGAATCAGTTCAGATGCGCCTTTCCATCAGAAAGTACGCATCTGGGCCGATCCTCCACCACTCTCAAGCAAGTACAAACAAGCTAGAAGAACACAAGACGCCTTCCTGACTACTTCAGTCAACTCTTTCCCAGCTTTATACAAAGTGCTAATTGGCGAAACCATCTTTAACGCTCAATATCTCGAATCACCTGCGCCAGCGTGTCTATGGCTCTCTCAAGGGCGTCTGGCGTAGCACAGCTATAGGCAAGGCGCAGATAATGTGTACCAGCAGAGGGATCGACGAAAAATCCTTCGCCGGATGCAACCAGCACGCCACGTTGCAACGCCTGCTGCTTGACCTGTTGCGCAAAGGCATGAGGTGGCAGCGTCAGCCAGATGAAGAAACCACCCGCCGGGCGCGTCCACACGACATCGGAGGGCATAAAGCGTTCCAGCGCTGCCAGTGCCTGATCGCGTCGCGCCTTGTAGAGCGCTTGCAGATGTTGGATATGCTGCTGCCAGTGTCCGCTACGACAATATTCCGCTACGACCTGTGCGGTAAAAGGGTTCGCGCCCCCGCCCATTTGCGTCGTGCCACAGTTGACACAGCGTTCGATAGTCTCCTCGGCCCCCACAATCCAGCCCAGGCGCAAACCAGGGGCCAGCGTTTTCGAGAAACTGCCAATACTCACCACCTGTTTTCCATATGCCAGAGCGTAAAAACTGTGCGGAACAGCACCCTCAAACGCCAGATCGCGGTAGACATCATCCTCTACAATCAGAAAATCATAGCGACGAGCCAGTTCGATGATTTCCAGACGTCGCGCCTCGGACAACGTTCTCCCTGTCGGATTGTGAAAATTCGGCACGGTATACAGCATGCTCGCGGCCTTGCCCTGGGCTTTCAGGTGCATAAGCTGCTGCTCTAAGGCAGAGGGAAGTAGACCATCGTCATCCATTGGAACGGCATATAACTCGACATGATGATCTCGAAACACATGCAGAGCATCGGCATAACTCGGTGCCTCCACCAGCACCACGCCTCGCGGTTTAGTATATAAGCGTGTCAGCATATCGACAGCGTGGGTCGAACCTGCCACGATCATGACATGCTTTGCCTGGATGGCTAGCCCCTGCTCGTGATTGATCTTATCCACCAGCACATCGATCAGGCCACGCGCTCCCTGCTCTGCTCCATATTGCAGCGCCGTATAAGCCTGTGATGAGTCCAGCACGCGCTGCATAGCCGCACGCAGCTCGGCTGGCAGCAAAGTAGACGGGTCTGGATGACCAAGCAACAGCGAGATGGTATTGCTTACCATTCCTTGTGGCAAATCATGGGAAACCATCTGTATTCCGTTTTCCTTTCTCCATCTTCGTACAGGTTTTCATTATACCATGCCAGTAACTATTGTCCCGTATTACCCATTTTTCCCAACGTTTATACTTCTTACGTTGTCGTGCAGGCAACTGCACGATCTCATATCCTGGAAATAGAAGTGAAATACTTGGTACAGGGCCTATGAGAAAGAGACTTAAAAACCTCTTCTTCACAAGGCCCTGAACAGCTTACTTCATCATCGACCGACTCTGAAGTAGTGCTAAATATTGCTGAATTCTAGACATAACTCGACTCTCCGCTGTCCAAAAGAACAGCGGTGAAGCTGTCCTCTTGCCTGATGCCTCTTCTCGTTCCTTCCCGTATAGTATAGAAAGTTCATATCACATGACCGTCACAAGAACTGCTCACCTGAGAAGGAGAGATCATGGCAACTTCGCATACTCGTACAGTGTTGATTACGGGGGCTTCGCGCGGGCTGGGGCTGGCACTGGCACGCCAGCTTGCCAGAGAAGGTTGGATACTGGTAGTCGATGCGCGTGGTATACAGGAACTTGAAGAGGCACGCCGCGAACTGGCGCATGCCACCACCGTCATCGCTATTCCCGGCGATATTACCGATCCCGCACACCGTCAGGCACTCACGCGGGCCGTTCAGGAGATCGGTTCCCTGGATGCACTTATCAACAACGCCAGTATCCTGGGGCCAAGCCCACAACCGCCCCTGCTGGAATATCCTCTCAATGTTCTCGAACAAGTGTATCGGACAAATACTATTGCCCAACTCGCCCTCATTCAACTCCTGGGACGCTTCATCCCGCCAGGGGGCTGCATCATCAATATTACCAGCGACGCTGCCGTTGAAGCATACGCAGGCTGGGGCGGCTATGGATCGAGCAAAGCGGCGCTTGAGCAACTTTCGCGCATTCTGGCCGTAGAGAATCCACAATGGCGCATATATTGGGTCGATCCGGGTGACATGCGTACACAGATGCATCAGCAAGCATTTCCAGGAGAAGACATCAGTGATCGCCCCTTGCCAGAAGTGAGCGTACCCGGCTTGCTGGCCCTTTTGAACGGCACCTATCCAAGCGGGCGCTACCAGGCGCGAGCGCTTTCTACAGGAACAACACAATGATACAATCTCCTCAACCGTTGCAATCACAGGCAAGTGCGAACTGCTGTGATGAGAGACTGGACTTCACTCTGCCTTCTTCGTTAGAGGCTGACAGGCCACCAGAGGCTCGTGGCCTGGCCCGCGACGAGGTGCGGCTGATGGTTTCATACCTGGACGATAACCATATCGTTCACACGCGCTTTCGCCACATAGGCAACGTCCTGCGGGCTGGTGATGTGCTGGTCATCAACACCAGCGGCACGATGAACGCCGCTCTGCATGCGTGGCGCAAGGATGGTACACGCTTCGAGCTGCATCTCTCTACCCATCTTCCGGCTGATCTGTGGCTCGTAGAGCTACGCGCATTGGATGGCACCGCTACCAGAGCCTTCTACGATGGAGAGCCGGAAACAACCTTTAACCTGGAAGGCGGGGCCAGCGTCACACTCCACGTTCCTTACTATGGCAATAGTCAGCGCGCCACACATGGGCGACAGCGTTTATGGGTTGCCACACTCCAGCTTCCTTGCCCTTTGCAGGATTTCCTTGCCCGCTATGGGTTCCCTATTCGCTACGGCTATGTGAAAGAACAATGGCCGCTCGATTACTACCAGACGGTCTATGTCACCGAGGTAGGCAGTGCAGAGATGCCTTCGGCTGGACGCGCTTTCACACCTGAATTGATCACCCGATTGATCGCGCAGGGCGTGCAGTTCGCACCCCTGCTGCTGCATACAGGCGTCGCCAGCCTTGAAGAAGACGAGCCACCGGTCGATGAATACTATCGCGTGCCTGTTGAAACAGCTAGCCTGGTGAATATGGCCCGCAGAATGAGCAGGCGCGTTGTAGCTGTCGGCACGACTGTTGTACGCGCCCTGGAAAGCGTGACCGATGCAACGGGCATTGTTCATCCTGGTGAGGGATGGACACATCTCGTAATTACGCCCGAACGCGGAGTGCGTGCCATCGACGGACTGCTGACAGGATTCCATGAGCCACATGCCACCCATCTATGGATGCTTGCCGCGCTAGCGGGACGCGCCCATCTCGCCCGTAGCTATGCCGAAGCATTGCGCGAAGGCTATCTCTGGCATGAATTCGGTGACTTGCACCTCATTTTGCCCTCTGCCAATGAATCTAGCTCTCACCCCGCCTTCAACGTCGTGCGCTCATAGCCGTTGAAGGCGTGACCCCGAAGTCGAAATCGCGCAGGGCATGATGAAATCATTTCGCAGAAACAGCACAGAAAATGGAAAGGCAGGCTTATACCAGCACCGTCGCCGTCACAGAATAAATGGGGGGTAAGAAATCGGCAATCAAGTTCCAACTCGCGCCGCGATCTCGGCTGGCAAAGAGTTGCCCTGTGTTCGTGCCAACATACACCCCGCAAGGGTTGAGGGAATCCGTACACAGGCCATGCCGCAATACGCCTAACGCTACCCCTTTTCCGGCGGGCAGTCCCCTGGTCAGTGGCTCCCACCGCTCTCCGCCATTTTCTGTTCGGTAGATAGTGAAGTTTGAGCCAACATTTTGCCGACCTTCCGGGTCCTCTACGACCACATACACGGTATCAGGATGGTGGATATCAAGCGCGATGGGGAAACCAAACTCGGAAGGCAAATTCTGCTGGATATCGATCCAGTCATCACCGCCGTTCGTGCTTTTATAAATGCCACAGTGGTTCTGTTGATACAGAACATCTGGCTGTGTAGGATGCTGCACCAGCCGATGAATGCACTGACCGAATTCCGGGTAAGGGTCTGGCAAGAAACTGGCGCGGGTATTCTTATTGGCAAAAATCCATGTCTCGCCACCATCATCTGTACGCATGCAACCTACGGCGGAGATGCCAATCCACATTCTGGATGGATTTGAGTCATCTGGTATAATGGTATGGAGACAGAGTCCGCCTGCTCCCGGCTCCCAATGCCCCCGTGTGGGATGGTGTGCCAGACCGACATTCATTTCCCAGGTCACCCCATTATCTCTGCTTACCCACAGGCTCGCCGGATCGACACCCGCGTACACAACATCAGGTTCGTTGGGACGACCTGGCTCAATCACCCAGATATTGTTCAATTTCTCGCCACTCTCCTGTGAAAACTGGATGCCCTGCTCTGGCTCATGCCATGTCTGGCCGAAGTCGTCACTGTACCGCAAGAAGCAGCCAAAGAATTCGTTGTTATCGGCGGCAAAGAGCCGGTGGCTATGTCGTTGATCCAGTGTGGCGTTGAAGATACGATGTCCCTTCAAAACAGGAGCGGAAATCTCCCACCGCTCGCGATCCTTCGTACTCACCATGAAAAGTCCGCGTTTCGTGCCGACCATGATCAGGACAGTGCCAGGGGTAAACGATTGCGCTGTGGACATACAGATTTCCTCCTTACACTACTGCTCTTGGGAAATATCCTACGTATACGCACATGAGCTTTTACATACTTACGAACATCGGTATCTTTCAAGCCAGGACACTATTCAGGCAAGGTGTCTTCACCTCACCCTCCTGCAACAGATGGCAAGATGTGGAGTACTGCTCCACCAGGAACCGGGGTGTCAAGACCCTGCAAATAGCGAATGTTTTCCCGGTTCAGGAAGATATTGACAAAGGGGCGTAGTTCTCCTGTTTCGTGACATAAGTTGAAACGCACGCCAGGAAAATCATGATCGAGCGCATCGATAATCTCACGAACGGTACGCCCGGTTGCTACTACAGTTTCTCGATTGCCAACCTTTGCGCGTAGTGCTACCGGAAAGGAAACGTGGATAGAAGGCGGAGTATCCAAAGGATTCATCACAACAGTTTCTCCTTTCCCCCTGCCTGTTCTTTAGAGAATGCCTGCCTAAAATATGGAACATTTGTCTGGTTTTGTCAATAACAATAGGACTAATCGGCAGAATCTAAGGATGAACAGCCGAAAGTAAAAGCCTGTTTTACGATTGCGTTGGCACCACTTTTCTTGCCGAGAAAGTTAGTTACGGCACCACGCCCGCATGCTCTTCGACATGGAGTCCTTCGCTCTCCTCTAAATGCTGACCAATGCGCCTGACCAGAGCCGGGCTAATTACCACGATGAGCAGGCCAATCGCCATCCAGACTAGCGCTACATAAGGAAGAATGTTGTAGGGGGCAGGCGGGATGGGAAAAATGTTGCTATAGAGGGTATAACCAAGCACGAGAATGGCCAGCACCGGAACAATCCACTGCCATGTCCAGAGTTGCCGGGTCAGGAAGAAGCGTAACGCCCCGATATTAGTCAGAATATAGGCAACCAGGATCAAGAACACACCAATCGTACCGAGGTAGCCAAAGAGAGATGCGCCATTGATCCCCGGTGCCCTGCTCCAGCCAAGAATGATGATGAAGGTGAGAATCATCATCACGGCTACCGAGAGGAAGGGTGAACCGGTACGGCGGCTCGTGTTACCAAGTCGGCCTGTGATGAAACCATCGCGTCCCATCGAAAATAGGATACGCGCACCGGCGTTGGCTGTGCCTAACGCGCTGGCGAAGGCACTGATGGTCGCGCCCAGGTCAATCAGGGTTCCCATCACACTGCCAACATAACGCTGGCCAAGATCGCCTAATGGGGCAGTTGAATTGGCAAAGACCTTTATTCCTTCCGCGTCGGTGCCAAAACCTACGGTTTGCGCATAGGTGACGACGACATAGAAAATGCCGGTGCCAATCACGGCGGCCAGAATCGCCAAAGGAATGTTGCGACGAGGGTTGCGCGTCTCTTCGCCAAGCGTCGCCGCCCCCTCGAAACCTGCGAAGGAGAGGAAGCCAAACACGGCGGCCAGGCCCACGTTACTGAGTGGCTGGTTGACCGGATTAAAAGGCTGAATGCTTAGATGACCGGCAGCGCCCACTTTGGAAAGGATCACCACCGTCACAATGAGGATGAGCAGGACGGAGATGCCCTCCATGACCAGCGTGAGGCGCGTTGAAAGAGTGATCGCACTGTAGGCAAAAATCCAGATCAGGATGCCAGCGATCAATGCCAGTGGCAGCCAGTCAATGGTCACATGGATACTGGCAAAAAATGCCTGGGCAAAGTTGCCGATTTCAGCGGTCGAGGCACCGGTAAAAGCTAGATAGGTTCCCAGCAAGGTCCACCCGGAAAAGAAACCCGCACGTGGCCCCAGCGCGACGCCATTAAAGCCGTAAACGGAACCACTGTGGGCGAAATAGCGGCTAAACTGGATGAAGGAGAAGCTTGCCAAACCGACGGCAACGGCGGCCAGCAGGAAGGCTAGCGGAACGGCACTGCCGGTAATGCTGGCGGCCAGTGAGCCGTTGAGCGCCATCGCCGCTGTTGGGGCCATAATGCCTATCGAGAGGGCGATAGCTTCAATAAAGGAAAGTTCACGGCGCAGTGTTCCTTCTTGCTTTGACATACCTGCCTCCTTATGCGCCAGTCTTACAAGAATTGCTTAAGTATGGACATTGATGGGTGAAATGAAGGTAGGTGTCTGCGAGGAACATTTCTATGCCTCTACTTTCTGAGGAGTACCAGGTCACGCGATCTTTGTAAGCAAGTGTACGGTATAGCTCAGCGCTTGTCAAGCCAAATGGCACAGCAGGCAAAACGTTTCCCTTGACAATCTCACCTGCGCAAGCTATACTATCTATAATCTTAGACCGACGGTCGGTTTTTCATAGGAAAAGGCAATGGTTCGCACAATCAACGAGCAAGAATACGCCGCGAAGCGCAATGCCATTCTCGATGCGGCGCAACAGTTAATAGAGACCAGGGGCTATGAGCAGATGGCAATTGCCGATATTTTGGATGCGCTCCAGATTTCTAAGGGGGCGTTCTACCATTACTTTGACTCTAAATCGGCATTGCTCCTGGCGCTCGTCGAACGTATGGTGGATCGGGTTGAACAGCTTGTGCTTCCTCTTGTCCATGATCCCGAACTCGGCGCTCTCGACAAGCTCCAGCGTTTTTTCGCTCTCCTCGACCGCGAGAAACTCGCGCATAAGCGCTTCGTGCTGGCCTTCCTACGTACCTGGTACGCCGATGAGAATGCCCTTATGCGTTACAAACTCTACCAGGCACGGGTCAGGCGCTTCACGCCCTGGCTTGAGGAGATGATCCGTCAGGGTAAGCAGGAAAACGTCTTTACAACTTCCTATCCTGACCAGGTGGCGAGGCAGATGATTGCTCTGCTTGAGGACCTGGGCTACGCGACAGTCGAACTCCTCCTCTCGATGGAACACGCACCGGATGACCTGGCACGCCTTGAGCGAATTGTTGAGGCAACTCTTGATACCCTGGAACGCATCCTGGGCACATCAGCGGGCAGCTTGCAACGCCCGTCCCGCGAAGAACTCGCTGTGTGGCTTACCCCTATTGTTGAGAGCAAAACAGAAGCAGTAGTCCAATCGCCACACGGCCTGATCTCTAAAGGATAAAACTTATTAACCTCAAACGAGGAAAAGGACGGTCATATGGCAACAATTATTGAAACAGAGGGCCTTATCAAGTATTACGGCAGCAAGCGCGGCATCCTTGATGTCTCCTTCCAGGTGGAGGAGGGTGAGGTTTTTGGCTTTCTTGGCCCCAACGGCGCGGGCAAAACGACCACGATTCGTCTGCTCATGGGGTTGCTACGCGCTGACGCCGGGACAGCGCGCATCGCCGGGCTGGATGTCTGGCGGCAGTCCGTTGAGATCAAGAAGCTGACCGGCTACTTGCCCAGTGAGCTTTCGCTTGACCCTTCGATGACCGGTGGACAAATTCTGGAGTACTTCGCCCATCTGCGCGGTGGCGTTGATCAAGCATATCTCAAGCAACTCATTAACCGACTTGACCTCGATCCCACACGTAAATTTCGCCAGTATTCTAGCGGCAACAAGCGCAAAATTGGATTGATACAGGCATTTATGCATCGTCCGCGCCTGCTGATTCTGGATGAGCCAACTAACGGCCTGGACCCGCTGAACCAGCAGGAGTTTGAGCGCATGGTCAAAGAGGTGCGCGATGATGGACGCACGGTCTTTCTGTCGTCGCACATTCTGAGCGAGGTGGAGCAAACCTGTACTCGTGTGGGCATTATCCGCGAAGGACGGCTGGTGCGAGTTGGCGGCGTGGCTGAGTTGAAGGATATCAAGCGCTACGAAGTCACAATCACATTCGCTCAACCGGTATCCGCCGAGGCATTCAAGATGCTAGAAGGGGTAGAACAGGCAGAAGTCCTGGCCGATGGGCGAACGCTACGTCTGGTCGTATCGGGCGCGCTGGATGCCGTCGTCAAAACTGCTGCCCAGCACGCTGTTATTAGCATGACCAGCCACGAACCCAGCCTGGAAGACATCTTCCTGCGCTACTACGAAGGAGACGGCCTTACTGTCAAGGAGACGAGCCATGTGGTTCAGTAGCATTTTTCTCAAAACTCTGCGCGATTTCCGCATTGCTATTCTGGGCTGGGGTGTAGGTATGGGCCTGCTCATGTACGCGGTTCTGGCGGCTACTCCTTCGCTTATCGCAACACCACAGGCACGCGCCTCGCTCGTCAGCCTATCCAGTTCGTTTGCCTGGCTGGCTGCGCCGGTCGCTGTTGATACCGTTGGCGGCTACGCAACCTGGAAATACGGCCTCACGATCCTGGTCATTGCCATCTGGGCGCTCATAGCTGGTAGTCGCATGTTGCGCGGCGAAGAGGAACGCGGCTCTATGGACGCTCTGCTCTCGCTACCACGTGGACGTATACGGGTCGCGTTGGAGAAGCTGGCAGCGGTGTGGGTTGCCCTGCTGGCGATGGGCTTGCTCATTGCGCTGTTGACGTTTGCGGGAGGTAAAAGCGCCCACGCGGACTTTGGACTGGGCGATGCCTTGCTCTTCGGTTTGAACATCGTGCTGATCTGCGGTGTTTTCGTGAGTATTGCCCTGTTCCTTTCCCAGTTCACGCAAGAGCGCGGCACGGCGGCTGGCATAACAGGTGGTTTGCTGGTCATCTTCATCGCACTGGATATGGTACATCGCGTTATCTCCCATACCGAATGGATAAGCCGCTTCTCTCCGATCTACTATTACAATCAGAGCAAACCGCTCGTCCCGTCCTACGGCACAAGTGCCAGTGGGATGCTGGTGATGCTGGCCCTCAGTATCCTTCTGAGCGGAGCAGCTATCTGGCTCTTCGCGCGGCGCGATATCGGCGCAACGGTAGCACTACCCGCCTTCTTGCGCCTGCCGGAGCGGGCGGTACGTCCTGAGCGCGTTCTCCCTGTGAATGCCTGGTCACTGCGCTCGATTTATGCCCACAGCCTGGCACAGCTTACGGTTCCCACTTTCTGGTGGACGGTTGTCATTGCCGGATTCGCCGCCTGGATGGTTGTGATTGTCAAACAAATTGAAGGCCAGATGGCCAGCCTGTACGCAAGCTCGTCACTGCTCAAGAACCTGGTCGCCAGAGTCGGCGGAGGTGACATCACCACGAATGCTACTCTCTTGAGCTTTCTCTTTGTCTTCCTGCCATTGCTATTGATGGCTTTTGCTGTAACGCAAGCAAATCGCTGGTGCGCCGATGAAGAGGAGGGGCGATTAGAGTTGCTACTATCTACTCCGCAGCCACGCTTGCAAGTCTTGCTAGGGCGCTTCGCCGCGCTCACCACCGCAATAGTGTTCATCAGCGTGCTAACGTTGATCACTACGACGATAGCCTCGAACGCGACAGGATTGAAGCTCAACGAAGGCAACCTGGCCGCAGCCTCGCTCTCGATTATCCCACTGGGGCTGCTAGTAGCTGCTCTCGGCTACCTGTTCTCAGGCTGGCTGCGCACAGCAGTAGATACTGGTCTCCTGAGCTTTTTGCTGGTAATCTGGTTCTTCATCAGCTTCGTTGGCCCAGATTTGAACTGGCCCAATACAGTGCTACGACTATCTATCCTCTACTACTATGGTACGCCACTACTACACGGCCTGCCGCTCCTGGACATGCTGGGTATCCTGGCCGTCAGCATAGTGGCATTGGCGCTGGCATCGACACGCTTTGTAAGCAAGGATATTGGGAGGTGAGTCTTCAGCTAGGCAGCCAACCAGACCTGCACAGTTTTATCGAAACTGGCCGAGGCCACATCATCACTGTTAGCTGACCAGGCAACATCGACAATGGTATCTGAGTGGCCGTGATACTCCATCAGGATGTCACCGTTATTCGGATTCCAGACCTGCACGCTACGATCATAGCCACCGGAAGCCACGTATTTCCCGTCCGGCGACCAGGCTACGGCGTGAATGTAGCTGTAATGACCACGATAGATCAGCAAAGTTGCTCCCGTCGTGGAGTTCCAGATGTGGACAGTATTATCTCCGCCGCCAGAAGCGATGCGGTTGCCGTCCGGCGACCAGGAGATGGCCCAGATACCGGTACGATGATCCCCATAGGTGAGCAATAACTTTCCGGTGTGCGCATCGATCACCTGTACAGTACCATTATCACTGGCAATAGCGAGACGATTGCCATCCGGCGACCATTCAATGGCCGTGACATGGCCTGGATGATCTTGATACGTCAAGAGACGTTTACCGGTCAAAGCTTCCCATACTTGCACGGTACCATCGTCGCCGCCAGAGGCAATCAGCTTGCCATCAGGCGACCAGGAAGCTGCGCTTACCAGCGCCGTGTGGCCACGGTAGACCAGTAAGGTCTTGCCGGTAGCTGCATCCCACACCCGTACTGTATGATCGTAGCCCGCCGAAGCAATATATTGACCGTTGGGCGACCAGCGTACCGAAAAAACTGGCCCATCATGACCACGATAGATCAATACATGATTGCCGGTCATTGCATCCCACACCTGTACTGTACCATCCAGACTCGCAGAGGCCACACGTTTATCATCCGGTGCCCAGGCCACACCAAACACCATATCTGTATGGCCCCGATACAGTTCAAAGAGAGTCCCCAATGGCAATGCAGCCTGTTGTGATTGATGACGCACGGTTAGATACGCCAGGGGATTATGGGTAGGCGTAATCGTTGGTGCAACAGGCGTATTACAAGAAGATAGGAGTAATAATAGACAATATATGCAAGCAATCATGCCCCAATGGCGGGAACGTATAGCATTCATTTCTTCCTTCTACTTTCCTTTGGTAGCTGATGCTTGCTCAACCCGGTGAACAATGGTACAGAATTTTCTAAGATTATAACACATCCCACCGACGTATCCCCATGTTTGTAGATTTTCCTTCTCCTGACTCTTGATGAACTGAACTACCTACTCAAATTCGTTCCCGTTTCCAGGAGCAGATCCAGGCGAATGGCATTGAGTTTCTTGAAGTTCACAAGACATCCATTGGATAGCGCACCGATGGCTTGTCACTGCTCACAGACGCGAGCAGTAGCAAGTCAGGTATCACCATTGTTCCTACCCGGCGATGCTTCTACGCATCGATAATGTACCCAGCCCTAAAGCAGCGAGCGCGCATAGAGTCAGTACCAGCACGTCGCGTCCGAACTGGTCGGCGGCGCTGTAGAAGACGGCCTGCTCAAGCGCGTGGTCGCCGTAGGTCAATGGAATGTAGGCGGCCAGATTTTGGAGCCAGAGCGGCTCGAAGGCCAGTACGCCGACGCCTCCGGCCAGAAAAAACAGGTAGATGGCAATATTGATGGAAATGGCAATCACCGGCTGCGTCTTCTGCAAAGCCGCTCCTATCGCCACCCCCAGACCAGTACTGAACAGGGCTACCAGCGCCATGATCAACATGCTGGTCAGCCAGTAGATGCCCACCGGATGAATCCAGCCCAGCACAAAAGCTAGCAGGAAGACGAGCAGGCCCAGTAAGAAGGTCGTCACAAAACCGGCCAGTACCTTGCCGATTATCACGGAAAAGTGTGTTATCGGGGCCAGCAGCATCTCCTTTACTGTGCGCGTCTCCCATTCGCGCGCGGCGGCAATACTGCTCGTCACCAATCCTGAGAGCGTCAGCAACAGAATTATCGTCGGCAGCACGCTATACTGGAACAATTGTATATCCTGCTTGCGCAAGTCTTGCTCGTGCATCGTTACTAGAATCGGACTCTTACTGCCCTGCGCCTGATAGAATTGCGTGATGGCATCAGGTACGGCGCGGCGCAAATCATTGGTGAAATCCAGATTCAAGTTATTTGCTCGCACAATGATTGGCGCTGGGGCGTGCTGCTCGACGCGCGTGGTAAAATCTGCCGGAATAGTGATAATGGCGATAACCTGTACATCGTTAAACAGTTGCTGCGCCTGCGCCGGTGTCGCGTCCGTAATGCGGAAGACATCAGCCTGGTGAAAAATTTGCCTCATCTGCTGGCCTGCCGGGCCTTGATCCAGCGTGACCAGCGCCACCGGACTCCGCCCCACCGCCGCCGCGCCTAACGCCTGCACCAGCAGGAAGGCCAGAGGCGGAATAATAGTCGCGGCTATATTGCGTCCATTGCGCAACCAGACCGCCAGGTCTTTACGAAAGATGGCCCAGATGGCGCGTAGAGTTGAACCAGACATACTTCTTACCTCGCCGAAACTAATTTGCCACTGTACTGCGGCGCAAAATGATCGATGCCAGCACCACCAGTGCCAGCGCGTAGGCCACGAGAATCGCTGTATTGCCCCACACCCCATAGGTATTCAAGTTAAAGTTGTGGAAAGCGTGTTGCAGCAGGACGATAGCGTAGTAAACAGGGAAAATTTGCGCGAAAATTTGCACGATGGGTGTATTGAAGGCCAGCGGGCCAAACGCGCCGCTGACAAAAAAGAGTGGGATCGTCACCCCAAAGGCCAGACCGGTGAACGCCTGTCGCTGCTTAATCACCGTCCCAAGTAGGGTGCCAAAGGCAATGAAGATCAGCATTGTCAGCAGCGTAAAGCCGATGAGTTCGCCCCAATGTTGGGGATAGACACCGATCACAAAGATCAGCACAGCCAGCACCACAATAACAGCGGCCAGACTCATCACAATTGCGCCCAGCATCTTGCCAACAACGACGGCCCAGCGACTGGCCGGTGAGAGCAGCAGTTCTTTAATCGTGGCATTCTCCCACTCGCGCGCCGTGCCCGTACCCGACTGCAACAACCCCCCGATCACCAGCGCAATGGCCAGAATGGAGACGGACAGGTAGGGAATATAGCCGGTATCGTGCGCATAGGAATCGATCTCCTTCGGAGTGATCGTTACCACGTGTGGGAAAGCTTGCGCGTAAAATTTTGTAATCGATAACGGCACAGCGCGACGAATATCATTCGTAAAGTCGGTGTTCAGATTATTAATGGTGACATCCACCTGTACCGGTTGCTTGTGTGTAATGCGCGCATCAAAATCGGCGGGAATCACAACGACCGCTACGATATGGCCCTGCTCAATCGACTGCTGCGCCTGCGAGAGCGTCATCTTCTGTAAGATAAAAGAATTCGCATGCGCCATCGCATTATAAAACTGTTGCGCATATGGCCCCGTATCCTGCATTACGACGGCGGTCGGGGCCAGGCCCCCATTAATGACAAACAGGCTGAACAGGATGAGAAAGTTGAGCGGCAGAAAGATGCTGACAATGGTAAAAACGCGGTCACTCAAGGCGCTACGAATATCTTTCTTCATGCAAGCCCAGATGACGCGCAGATCATAGCTGATGCGACTCATACTGCTGTTCTCCTAATCGCGCAAGGCGGTCCCGGTCAGGCGAATGAAAATCTCGTCCAGGTTAGGTTCGCGCACCGTAATATCGCTCAACTCGTTCTCCTGCGAGACAATATTAATGATTTCCGGCACAGCGTTATACGCTCCCTGCGTCGTGATCGTCAGGTGCTTTCCTTCCTGCTTCACTTCCTGCACACCCGCGATGGAGCGAATTGCCTCAATCGACGCGACCGGTTGTGTTGTCTCCAACTCGATCACGCTGCCACCGTAGGTCTGCTTGAGGTGCTGTGGGGTATCGACGGCGATGAGTTTACCATGATCGATGATCGCCACGCGGTCACAAAGCGCCTGCGCTTCCTCCAGATAGTTTGTCGTGATCAAGACTGTCTTGCCTTGCTCACGCAAAGAGAGAATGTAGTCCCAGATCACGCGCCGCGCCTGTACATCCACCCCCAGCGTCGGCTCATCCAGATAGACCAGGCTGGGATCATGTAAGAGAGCGCGGCCCAACGCCAGACGACGCTTCATGCCACCGGAGAAGGTGCCGACGCGCGAATCTTTACGCTCCAATAACTGCACCAGTTCTAGCATGCGTGTGATACGCTCTTTCTTCTCTTTGCGCGGGATGCCAAAGATATCGGCATGAAAATCCATGTTCGTCCACGCACTCAACTCCTCGTACAGCGCTGTCTCCTGTGGCACCGCGCCGAGCAACTGGCGCACTTTGCGTGCATCGCGGCGCACATCATAGCCCAGCACACGCACCGTCCCGCTCGTCGGCACGCTCAGACCACTAATCATATTAATCGTGGTCGTCTTGCCCGACCCATTCGGTCCCAGCAGCCCAAAGATCTCGCCCTGCTGGATCGTCAATGAGAGGTGATCAACGGCTCTGAAAGAGCCAAAGTCTTTGCACAATTCTATGATCTCGACCGCTGGTACAGTTGTTACCTCTTTTTCCACAATACTGGCATCTAAGGCGGTCTTTTTCATGCTCATAAAGTGCCATATTCCTTTCTGTCATGCTAATGATGTGCCATTATTATGTCTGGTTCTCGATCAGAAATTCTGATCCTGATCAACTGGCTCCCTACTCTTTGGGTAGAACAACTTCTTTGGGAAGCAACCCGAAGCGATCTCCTATGCCCTCGCCTATCTTGGAGATGTTGGCCACAATTGTCTGTAGCTTGCACAGCAAGTCTCGCCGATCTTCAACAGAGAAGCCCTCTAACATGCGCTCGTAAAGACGTTCTACCTCCACAAACAATCCCTGCATCAATGCCCGCCCTTCTTCCGTCAAATAGACCTTGACGACACGACGATCCTGCTCATCATGCAGACGCTCCACCAGTTTGCTCTGCTCCAGACGCTTCACGATGCCCGTTACTGTTGGAGCATCTACCCCACGATTGTGACTGATCGCGCCAATCGTTATGCCGTCTTGCTCAAAAAGCAGCGATAATACCCCCCACTGAGCGGGCGTAACCACGTATGGCTTACCATGTTCCTCACAATAGTGAGCCAGCACTTCGCTAAAGGCATAAGCTATACAGCGCTGTGTATAGAAGAGCCAGTAACCGATGTTCTCCTTTGCCGAGAAACTCATAATCTCCTTCGTTTGCTAAGTATTAGTACGCTAAATATTAGCACACTAAATAATATAGAAAAGTTCTGTTTGTTTGTCAAGGGTCTTCAAGATGAGGGGGGGTATTCTTTGTACGAGAGCAGGGCGACCGCCAGGGTCGCCCCATCCCGTTGTTTGCACCACAACTCTAGTCACCCACGGCGACGGGTTCCGGTGCCGATAGCGGTACCATGTATTGATCTTCGTGCGAGACTTCTTCCAGGGACCTGCCGGCGGGTTCGGGCAAGAGCAAGGTCAGGCCACAGCCGACGAGTGCAAACACGAAGGTGATCTTTAGCGTCCCATTCAGACCCAGAGCGGCCTGAATAATGGGGAAGAGAAAGACGCCGATAAAGGCTCCCATCTTGGCAACACCTGCTGAGAGGCCATGTCCTGTCGTGCGTAGATTGACGGGGTATAACTCCGCTGACAACACGAAGGTAGTGGTGTTCGGCCCAAACTCTGCGAAGAAGTAGCTGATGCCATAGATGATGATAAATGGCACGATTTCTTTGGTGATGCCAGGCACAACGCCAATCGCCAGAAAGGCCAGGCCCATGCACACAAAACCGATCAGTTGCAGACGCTTATGCCCGATGCGATCCATAAACAGGAAGGCCAGAATGTAGCCCGGAACAGCCGCCACCAGGAAGATCAAAAGCGTCAGTAACGTACTGGTAATCAGTGAGGCATTGGGTGCCACTGCCTTCAGGATAAGTGGCGTTGAGATGCTGTTGCCATAGTAGGCATAGTCAAACACAAACCAGGTTCCGGCAGTGCCAATCAGGGTCAGGATATATTTGCTCAGACCAGCCTGGACGCGCCCCTCATTTTTCACTTCTACCGCGATCTTGCCTTCAGTGTACGCGCGCAACTGCGAGGCGGCCTGCTCGGTCTGCCCCTTTACACGCGAGAGATAGCGCGGTGACTCCGGCATCTTGCGGCGCAAGTAGATCACAGAAGCGGCTGGAATGGCTCCGAGGGCCAGCATCAAACGCCAGGCGAGATCATGCGGAATGCCTGAAACGAGTAGGAGTAGCGCCACCAGAGGGCCAGCTACCAGCCCTACTGCCTGCATCGAGAAGACCATACCGACCAGTTTGCCACGATCTTTTACATTGGCATATTCGCTCATGATGACCGCAGATACCGGATAGTCGCCTCCGATAGCTATGCCCAGTATGAAGCGGAAAATGATGAGCCAGATGATATTTGGGGAGAGTGCACTGGCAATCGCTGCCAGCGCCATAACGGTTGCTTCTACCCCATACACCGATTTGCGCCCAAATTTATCAGCAATCCACCCGAAGAGGAATGCACCAATGAATGCTGCCAGCAACGAGGTTGAACCAACCAGGCCAACTTCAAACGCGGTGGGGTGAAATTCATTTTTGATCAGAACCAGTGCGACCCCAATAATAAACAGGTCATAGGCATCCGTAAAAAAGCCCATGCCTGCCACGATCATTGAACGTATGTGAAATTTATCCAATGAAGCTCTGTTAAGAGCCTCCGACAAATTTGCTGGTGTCTCCACAAAGACACTCCTTCCAACAGATTCCATATTTTATTGAGCAACCCGGTACTATTTTCTGTCTCTATTAATAACATACAACCGCTCTGTTACCCTTATGTTAAGTACATGTTAAAAGCATGTTAATAAGTGTTCAACGACATATCTGATGAGATGGGTATTCTTAAAATATTACGAAAAACTAGCATAAATTCTTGTTCACAATCCGATCACATCTGCTTTACTTTCAAGCACATCATCAATCACCGGCACAATACGCTGATTGGCCTGGACATTCCAGGCTTTGTAGGAACGGCTACTCTCTACCTTCCCGGCAAGATCAGCCGGATTATTGGCGAGCCAAGTGAACAATGCCTGCTGGGCCGATGCTTCCAGACAGACCCATCCCAGGTTATGCTGCTCAATAAAGCGCAAATTTGCCGTTTCTTGACCAGGGATGTAGGTCGTGGCTACAAATGGTTTCTCGACCATAAACGCTTCGGAGATAAAACTCGCGCCCGCCTTCCCGGCAATCACATCGACCGCCGCCATATAGGGAGCAACCGTTTCAGTAAAAGGAAGAACATGAATCTGCCTGCTATGCGCATAACGGGCCGCAATGGCCGTATTATTGCCTGCCGCTAGAATGATCTGCACAGGTACAGGCATCGCAAGTAAGTCATTGACAATACGTTCCACGCCCGCAGAACCCTTCGCACCACCTTGTAGAAAAATCGTAAAGACTGAGGGGTCAAATCCTAGCGAGGTCAGTAGAATCTCTTTGCCAGGTTGGGGAAGCTCTAAAAACTGGTTGCGGATTGGCCTGCCGGTAAGATGCAGGCGCTGCTCACTGACACCCATCTGTAGAGCCTGAGCATAGATTTCGCGCGTTGGCACCAGATAGGCATCAACTTGCCGCTCAGTAAACCAGGTCATGTGCAACTGGCCCAGATCGGTAAGCTGAAAAACCAGCGGTACCCGTTCAGGCAAACTCTCAATGGCTCGTGCCGTTGCATAGGAGAGCATAGCATG
>DAOTVZ010000300.1:0-5304 GCA_034436045.1 Ktedonobacteraceae bacterium
CATCACCGGAAAGCATCACAATGTCGTACCGCCGCGTGTCGAGAAGGGCCACCAGTTCGCGCCACGTGGCATTGAAGGCGGGCCAGTGATCAAAACTAAGATCGATAGCGAGCTTCTCCTGGAACGCCGCCAGCTTATGACCCAGGAGACGTAAGAAGCGTATGCGAGCCTGCTGAAACGGACGCAGACCTGTAATATATTCGGCCAGGCCAATGAGCGGGGGCAAAATGGCAGGGACAGAGCAGGCCACCAGCACGGTAGAATCGGCATGTACGCGCAGCCAGGTCCGCAATGCCTCCATCTGAACCTCGCTCATGATGCGCGGCACAACATCTACCGGATTGGCCTTATCATGAGGAAGCGCGCGGTCAGTGCGGAGATCGGTAACAAAAATCGGTGGTGCTGTGGGAATAGTATAGTGCCATTGCAGCCGTATCTGCTGGTAGAGTGACTGTCGAAGGAGAGCGCGTAAGGGTTCTAAAGCATCTTGCCCATTCTGCGCTGCCTGTTGCATGATCTGAAGAAGAGGATGGCTATCAGCCTCTTGCAGGCCAATATTGCCCCACCCCTGATAGAGCCAGTAGGCTACCAGGCCATCAATGAAGGTCTGCTCTTTGCCCTCGCGCAGCATTTCGGCGTGCCATGTAGGCGTGATATTCCAGTCGTTCATGATCTCATGATCGTCGAAAATAGTATAAGTTGGCAGCATCGCCAGCAGTTGGCGCACGTTCACATCAGCCGTCCATGCCTGCTCGTACATGTACGCGAACTCTTCAAATGTCTGTGCTGCTTGCTTCCGTTCTCCTGGTTCATCGGCGTAAATTTGATCGCCAATCATCAGCAGCAGATGAGGCCAGCGCGTCTCTCGCTCATGCCAGTGCCGCAGCAACCAGGGGCCAAACGCGCTCAACGCATCGCCTGTCTCAGCCGATAAGCGGCGACACGAGCCATAGGCCAGGCGCAAGGGAGTATGGCTATCAGGGGCATCAAGCGTGCGAAAACATTGAAGCATCGCTTGTGCATCGGCGACCGACACGCCATGCCGTGTCTCTCGTTGCACCTGATAGTCATACCAGCTCGCCGCCTGTAGGCCGGTCAGTAGAGAGAGAGCATAATGACGCTCTCCTACTGTAACAGTATGCCCCCGAACAGTTATTGTCTCGCTGTTTACCCCCTGCTCAGCGGTAAGCCTGACGCTGATTGTGACTTCACAAGGCTGATACCATTCTGTCCAGATAGTGACGCTATCAGAACGAATAGCCCGTACCAGAGGTCCCACACGCAAAACGCTCACAAATATACCCTCATTTCAATCCAATATCAGTGCAAAGAAATAGTTCAGCCGACCGTCTGCTATTCCCCCATCCACACCTGATCGCTTATCAACCATTTGATAATGGTACACCAGTTTACAATAATCAGGTAAACACGCACATGGCATAGTAACCCCTCAACGGACCGAAGCTTTTCCTGTTGCCAATTCCGGTTCGATAACACAACGCAACAAATACATGTTCCGCCATAATAACAAAGTACTGCATCTGCCTTTCATGATTCGGGCCGCCGGATACCCCTACGCTTCATCTAGGGGTAAGGCGGCCCAACGTGGCCCTTCTGGAAAGCTAGAACATTGGTTATAATGACGTGTATGGATGCGCAGCACACCAAACACGTCACCTACAAGCTGGCTTACCACTTTGTCTGGTGCCCCAAATACCGCAAAAAGATTCTGGTTGGGAAGCTGGCAACGTTTCTCGAACGGGAAATTCGCCGCATTTGTGAAGCCAACGCCTGGACGATAGGCGCGCTCAACGTGCAAGCCGATCATGTCCATCTCTTTCTCAGTGCACCTCCATCTATCGCGCCTTCACCGATTGTGCATACCCTGAAAGGCACCACCGCCCGCAAAGTGTTTCAGTGTTTTCCCGAAATCAAGAAACAGCTTTGGGGCGGTGCGTTCTGGTCTCGTTCGTACTACGTGGGCAGTGTCGGAGATATGAGCGTCGATACCGTGTTAAAATATATCGAATTGGGTCAGGATTGAAGCAGAGAAAGAGAAAAGGTATACATGCCGCTCTACCGTTGACCGGTTTCACGACGCTTCAGAAAGTCTTCGTAATCTGATCGACGAATACGATAGGAACGTTTCAACTGGACAGCTTTCAATAAACCATCTCGTATATATTCACGGATCGTTTCGGGGTGGACTCTGAGTTCTTGGGCAATCTGCTCAACAGTGAGCCATTCCGTTTTATCAGCCACATCTATACTCCTCGTAATTTTTACCAAAGTGTGGGTTTGTCTTATTATATGGCTTTGTTTAAGCTTCGTCAACAAAAGTAAAGAGCGTTCTTGAATAACCTTGACTTTCCGCGATAATCTGTGTAAAATTGATGTAGGTAAGCTTCAACCCGGTAATACTCTAAATGTATCTCTGGTTGGTGTGATCTGTCCTTTAATCTATGAAGACTGCTGACCCGTATACGTGTACGAGTCAGCAAGAAGAGTCTAAGAGTTGTAACCGTCGTTAGACTCTCCGCACCGCATCATAGCGGCAGGGGAACCCACAGTCAAGCGAAAGGAGGAGCTTGCACATGGCACCGCAACAGATCCAGTGGGGAACGATCACCCTGTACCTGGACGATGCGACCTTTCGGAAATCGTTGAGCAATAGACGCAGCATGTATTTCGATGACAGCGAGTACGAGTATCGTCACGTCGCCCGCCAGATGAACACCCTTGAAGCGGTAGGCTCTGTTCTTGACGAAGATGGCAAGGGCGGCTACCGCTTTGACCGGATGACGTTCAAAAACCCCATCGACATTCGTCAGGAACGACATGCAGCAGATCATCACCGCCAAACTCAAGCTCATCGCCACTCCTGACCAGTTTGCCGCATTACGCACCGTGCAACTGGCCTACCGTGATGCGCTCAATGCGGTGAGTCGTTATGCCTTCTCTCAGGGCAAAACCAGCAATGTGACTAGACTGCACAAAGGGATGTATGCAGAACTGCGTGCTCGGTATCATCTCCCTTCACAACTGGCCTGTAGTGTGGAACGGCAGGTGGCAGCGACCTACAAAGGGTTATGGACGAAGCTCAAGAAGAATGTGGAGCATCGACGCAAGAAGATCACGAAGAAACGCTTTAAGGGGCTGGACAAGCCTCCCAAGTACAGTTCCCCGACGGTGCAGTACACCTATGAGCGGGACTACACCTTTCAGTGCGACAGCCGGGTGAGTATCGGCACCCTCAACGGACGGACCAGCATCCCCTATCAGGGCTATGACAAACATGTCGCACTTATTCGGCAGGGGGCGACCATCGGAGATGCCAGGCTCTGGTACGATAAACCAAAGAAAACCTTCTATTTCCTCGTTTCCCTCTCCATTGACGTATCTGAGCCAACCTGTGAACAGTTCACCGAAGTCGTCGGGGTCGATGTCGGCATTCGCTATCTGGCTGTGACCTCCACTTCCACAGGCAAGGCAGGCTTTCACCCTGGAAAACGAGTGAGGCACAAAGCCAACCATTACGCACGACTACGCAAACGCTTGCAGAAGAAAGGCACTCGTGGCGCGAAACGTCGCTTGAGACGCATCGAGCAACGAGAGAGACGGTTAAAAATGCAAGCCAATCACACGATCGCCAAACAGATCATCCAGCAGCATCCACACACACTTATCGGGTTAGAGCAACTCACTGATATTCAAGAGCGCACAAAGCGCAAGAAACGCAGAAGCAAGAAAAACGGCAAAAGGTCTCTTTCCGTCTCTCCAAAGGCACGCAAAGCGAACCGGGTCTCTTCGCAATGGGCCTTTGCCGAGTTGCAGGCGCTCATCAGCTACAAGGCCGCGCTTTCGGGTTCCCTGGTTATCAAAGTGGATGCCGATTACACCTCGAAGCGGTGCCCGATGTGTGGGCACACCGAAGATTCGAACCGCCCACAAAAGGGGTTACGCTTTGTGTGCCAGAACCCAAAGTGTGGGTACACGCTGCATGCTGATCTGATTGGCGCAAGAAATGTGACGCTCAGGACGCTCTTGATCCGGCAGGACTGGATCAGGACGGGATGTGTGTCAACCATCCCTGATGCCTCGGACAACGAAGCCAAAGCGGCACGCCTCAAAAGGTATGCCGAGTTGCGGTGGAGTCCAGAGGTAACCACAAGCCTCCGCTCTCTGAGCCGAGGTCGTTGACAGACCATACAGCGATAATCTATCGGATAGAAGCTGGTTACATGCCTTGTGCGCTTCCACTAGCCCAGGTGACCACCGACCAGCCGACCCAGACAGAACGCAATCGCGGAAGCTACTTCCCCAGCATCCCTTGACAAGCAAAGGCACGGTGAGTATACTCTAAGACAAATGGAAAGGGATTTCCATTCTACAAAAAATACAGCATCCGTCTCATTTTAGATCTGTGCCCCAATGATGGGCACAAACATGAGATAAATTGTGCCTTCATCACATACAAGTAATGCGATTAGAAAGTGCGGGCCGGTTATGACATCGAAACGATTGACGCTGCAAGAAGTCAACGCGCTTGAGCAGGAAGATTTTGTCGCGGCTCTTGGTTCGCTCTTCGAGGGACCGCCCTGGATTGTCAGGCAGGCATGGTTCGCGCGACCGTTCAACAGCCTCACCCATCTGCATGGGGCGCTCTGCGCTGTCATGTATAACGCTCCGGTCGAACAGCAAATCGCCTTGATTCAGGCTCACCCTGATCTCGTGGGACGCGCCGCCCTGGCCGGAACACTCAGCCCCGCCTCTACCAGCGAGCAGGCCAGCGCCGGTCTTGATCGCCTCACGCCAGAAGAAATTGCCACTTTCAATCGCTATAATCAGGCCTACCGCGAACGCTTTGGTTTTCCTTTCGTCATTTGCGCGCGTGAGAATAAAAAAGAAAGCATCCTGGCCGGTTTCGCTACACGCCTCAACAATACGCGCGAACAAGAGATCCGCACTGCTCTAAATGAGGTGGCCAGAATCTGCTGGCTGCGCCTGCTGGATACCATCCGTGGTGACGTATAAAAGCTAGCCTGCAAGCGTCAATGAAGGCGTGTGTGGTAGACGCCTATTTTATATTTCACGCTTCCCACCCCTCTCAAATCGTTCCTTAAAGGTTACATATTTCTTTTACTGCACTAGAAAGGAAACCGCAATGACTGCCGAACCTGTTTATACCATCAGCTACGGCAAGCTGCATGTGCCGGTCTATCGCGTCTACATGCCTGCTCTGACAGGTGTTACCCCCATTCCAGAGTCACCCTTCACGGGACGGGATAATATTTTGTTCGCCTG
>DAOTVZ010000301.1:0-12664 GCA_034436045.1 Ktedonobacteraceae bacterium
CGACAGGCGAACAGGGTGTGATTCATCACGCCCTGAAAGCGGAGCGACAGGCGAACGGGGCGTGATGAATCACGCCCGGACGAGAGCGGCTCGGCGGGTTAGATGGTGAAAAATCATCATCACGCCCAGACGAGAGCGGCTCGACGGGTTAGATGGTGAAAAATCATCATCACGCCCGGACGAGAGCGGCTCGACGGGTTAGATGGTGAAAAATCATCATCACGCCCGGACGAGAGCGGCTCGGCGGGTTAGATGGTGAAAAATCATCATCACGCCCGGACGAGAGCGGCTCGGCGGACGAACAGGGCGTGATGAATCACGCCCCTACGGGATGGTTTGCGTTTATTGTTCGCGGCGCATCAGGTAGGGGCGGCAATCGCGGGCGCGTTCCAGGTTGATAACCTGTACCAGACTGCTGTCAGACATGCGTGAGCGCAAACGGGCATCGATGGTCTGCAATCCGCTGGGATTGCACGTGATTACCGTGGGCATGCGCCAGTTATAGCGGTAATTAAGCAATTGGAACAGCTTCTCGGTGGCCCAGGGCGTGGTATAGTGTGCGCCCAGGTCATCCAGGATCAGGATGGCGGCCTCGCGCATCTTGGAAAAGAGTTGATCGTAAACGTCGGTCGCCGAAGGGGCAAAAGCCGCGCGCAGATGGTCGAGCAGTTCCGGCACGACAGAGAACAGCACGACCTCGCCATTAGCAAGGCACTGATTGGCAATCGCGGCCGCCAGATGGGTCTTGCCGCAGCCGTTGGTGCCAATCAACACCAGCCAGCCAGAAGGATTCTTCATAAAGGCATAAGCGGCTTGAAATGCCTCTCGCACCGAGGGATGAATGCCCTGAACCTGCCAGTCAAAATTATCAAAGCTCTTGTCGCGGAAGGCCCTGATATCGGAGAGTTCTAGCAACTGCTGCCTTCGCTTCTCGCGTCTCTCTGCCTCTTTGCATTGACAGGGCTGTGGCTTGCCGAATTGCGGATGCCCAAAGGGCACGTCGGCACGCAGAAAGCCCGCCCCCTTGCACAAAGGGCAGGGACCGCGTTGGCTGCCCTGGCTGCCACTCCCCGGATAGGGTGTTACAGGCGCGGTGGAGCGCGGCGGTATTGGTGTGATCTGGGGGGCCACAGGCTCGCGGGGCGCAAGCTGGCGCGTCATGTGCGGTGATCTCTGCACAACCTCTACCGTCGCAGTAGGGCGCTCTCGACCAGCGTTCAGGTTGGGTGCCGAGCGAGGATGCAGAGGCTGCGTCATACGCTGGAGCTGGCGGGTATGCTGCATTGCCGGTGTCACCTGGGACTGCATCGGTGTGGCAGGCAAGACCTCGACAGTGGCATCCTGGTAAACGACCGGCTCGTCCTCACCTTCCCAATCGCCGTAGCGCATACCGCTTTCCTCATCATCGGCATCCAGTTCGTTCAGTACATCAGCCTGGGGCGGTGGCAAATAGTCATCGGTGCGATAGCGGCGGCGCGAAATCTCATGATAGCCCTCATGGGGCGATAGCGAGCGCGTCACGGGCCTGCGCGCCGCCATCTCTACGTACTCGTCCTGCCGACGGGCAGGTGCCTGTCCCATCTCCGCGTCAGTATAATGCGGTTTTTGCGCATAGCCGGA
Source organism: Ktedonobacteraceae bacterium (assembly GCA_034436045.1). Taxonomy (GTDB): domain Bacteria; phylum Chloroflexota; class Ktedonobacteria; order Ktedonobacterales; family Ktedonobacteraceae; genus H111-94. The sequence continues at coordinate 1,621 of DAOTVZ010000301.1, forward strand.
GCGCGAAGAAGCTACGTTAGCCTCTGGCACGGAAGCCTCTCGGTAGGCACGCTCGCGCTGCACCTCTGCTCGCGCACGCTCAACGCTCTGCTCCGCGCGTGTAGACGGCTCGCGATTCGCATACCGCTGGCCCAGGCGCGCCTTCTGCTCCTGAAGCTGACGATGACGCGCTAGCGGAAGCGGAGCGGGTGCGGATACGGGCGGTGTCTGCGCCCAATGGGGTTTCTGCTCCGCCATCCCCTCTGCCGGGGCCGTTTCCTGGCGCACCGAAGCGCGCGCGCCCATCCCCATGTTGCCGGTAGGATAGGACGAGCGCCGGGGGTGCTCCGGTAATGTTCTCTCTATGATGTCGTTCAGGCTTTCCATGCTTGCCTGCCTTCCGTTTCCCAACGCCGTAAAATGGCGCTGATATACCGCCAGTTACGTTTATTTAATAAAACCGCTTCACGAAAAGCCGACTCTATCCATTCGACCGGATAGCGGTCGGCAGCATCTTTTAATTCTTCTGCAATCATAGGTGAAAGTAATCCAATATTTTGCTCGTATAAGACAAAGATATTAGGCCGTTCTACCTGCACTTGTACTCTGCGGGTAGCCTCCCCTCCACCACCACCAGTCGTAAGTTGTCCGTTAGTGATAGTATATACCTGCGGCCCAGCCGCTGTTGCGGATGGTTTCTCTTCCATCAGCAGGCGTGCCGGTACCATCTCGCCCCCCTGCAACTCCTCCACCACTTTGCGGCTGCGCGCGGTGTTGAAGAAATACCACCCGATCACCTCACCATCCTCCTTGCCCTCACTTATTAAACGAAGATGAATGCGTAGTAACGTCCCGCGCGCCACCGCCTGATCCAGCCCCTGTCGCAGCCGTTCTTCTGCCGGACGCGGGTCGCCCCGCCGCTTCAAGCTCCGTAATAAAACACGATCAGTCAGTAATTCGCGGTCACTGGCGCACTTGGGGTTGCCCCGCTTTTGCGCCAGCAGCCAGAAGAGGTGTAGCGTCACCTTGAGTTCGGCGCTATCCTCGATCTCCGGCACGAGTTCGGTAAAGAAAACCTCCGGCACCGGAATATAGGGACTTTTGCCCGAAGGGAAGCCGGCGAACGATGTCACGATCCTACCTCCCCGTTATTCTGTCGTTGGCGTCACTTCCAGGTCGTGGAAGCGCGTCTGGCTGGCCTGGAAGTACAGGCTCACTTCACCCACCGGCCCATTGCGATGCTTGGCCACGATGATGTCCGCGATGTTCTTGCGCTCCGTCTCCGGGTTATAGACATCCTCGCGGTAAATAAACATCACAATATCCGCGTCCTGCTCTATACTGTTGTGAACAACAATATTTGCTGCCACAAAGTTATGCAGCTCATCTACCGTTAAATCGTAGACTTCTTCTTCCCCATCAGGCTCAATACTAACAATAGAGTCCCAATACACATCACTACTAGCAAGACTTGCCAACTCCGAAGATTTGACTATCATTGCCACCTTAGCCGCCCTTTCACGACTTATATTCTGTTTATATAAACCTGTACCACAATAAGCCGTTCCAAGCGACTCTTGCATACTGCGCGTAGTAAGCCCTGCTACTTGCATAGCAGGTACTGCCAGCAACCGCCATACCTCACGAGGGACAATATCCCGATTGGTATTTGCAGACCGTAGAGCAAGGTACTCTACAATCGCTTCTTGATGTTTACTTTTATTCTGACCGATACCACCAATCTGCTCAAAAAAATGCCCGATATCACCTTTACCACTCACAACTATCTGATATTGCGCTCTCCCTTTAACTCCTTGTGCGTATTTTGAGAGTGTTGCATTAATGCCTAAACGGAGGAGTAACGATTGCACATCCTGCGCCAGCTTCAAGCTGCTTGACGCATAATAAATGTTCACGTAGGACTTCTGTCCTTCACTTAAGTGTATACAGCCATCAGTAGCCCAGAGGTGCCGTAAAAAACATGCAATGCCTTCATGCGCTTGGGCAAATACCTTCTCAGGGACAAACTTTTCAAAAGAGCGTAAGCCAAAGATACCAAGATCGTCAAGCCATTGAGCAATTGGATTGCGTACATTATGTGTGAGCTGATAGCCTACAGCAAGATATACCTGATACCAGTCACGCTCTCGATGAATACGCGGCACAATAGCACTGCCAAATACTTTTATCGCCCGCTCAACAACGATCTCAGCAAGCACAGGATCATTGGTCGTGTACTGTATTGTATGCCTCGGCAAAGTACAGCCATCACCAATAAGATGACCAAGAAGAGCTAACTCATCGTCGCTCATAGTTGCATCTGTTGGCCCTGGTAACAAGCGGGGAAGTGCTATACGCTCATCCTTTGTCAGTTCATCCAGTCGCTTCCAACCATGAATTGTCAAGAACTTATGATTTGCGGTGGCACGAATTGTGCGTCCCAGTCCAGTCACCATTTTATAGACGGGTTTTCGGCCTGTGCCAAAGGCGTTTGTTACAGTGCGTGCTTCCAGTTTCCATGTTTCAGTATTCAAGGCCAACACGCGGAAACCCCGTTGCCCTACGAGTTGCTGGATAGGTCGATAAACACCCTCATCAGGCAAGTAGATCGGCGTCTCGCCTGTGAGGCAGCCCGACTCGCGCAGGTCTGAAAGTTGCGGCACCTTTGACTGACGGCTCTCAACTGCGCGCGACAACTGCGCCAGCGCCATGACGGGTATATTCAACTCACGGGCCAGCCCTTTGAGATTGCGGCTGATCTCGGAAATCTCTTGCTCACGGTTCTTATTGCGCGCACCGCCGGGGGCGCTCTGCATCAACTGCAAGTAATCCACGATAATGAGATCGATGCCGCGCTCGGCCTGAAGTCGGCGCGCCTTACTGCGCATCTCGACGGTGGAGATGCCCGCCGTATCATCGATATAGATTTTGGCATCGGAAAGCGTATTCACGGCTTCTAGCAGGCGCTCCCACTCGTCATCCTCAATCCAGCCTGTGCGCAGACGCTGTTGATCGACACCGGCCTCCATTGAAAGAATACGCTGCACCAGTTGCTCTTTGCTCATCTCTAAACTGAAGATCGCTACCGACCGTTGGTACTTCACTGCCGCGTTATGGGCTAAACTGAGCGATAAGCTAGTCTTACCAACGGCTGGCCTCGCCGCCAGAATAATCAGGTCAGAGCGTTGCAGGCCGCCAGTCAGACGGTCCAGATCGGTAAAGCCGGTGGGAACACCGATAATGGTGCCGCGCCGCTCGTGCAGCATATCGAGCCGCTCCATGAACGTGGAGAGCAGTTCGCCAAGCGTAGAAAAGTCGGAATGTGAGTGCTTCTGGCTGATCTCAAAAATCAACTGTTCGGCCTTGTCGAGCGCGACATCCGCGTCGCCCTCCTCATAGGCTATCGCCGCGATCTGACCGGCGGCGTGAATGAGGCGGCGCAGAATGGCCGTGCGCTCAACGATGCGCGCGTAATATTCCACGTTGCCGCTGGTGGGCACCTGATTGACCAGCGAGGTGATATAGCCTGGGCCACCCACCTCCTCAAGTTGATTGAGACGCTCTAGCTCGTCACAAATCGTAATGAAGTCCGCCGGTTCGTGCGATTCATAGAGGTGCAGGATGACCTCGTAGATCGTGCGGTGCGCGTCGCGGTAGAAATCCTCCGGGCGCAGGAAGTCTGCCACCTGGGCTATCGCTTCCGGGTCGATAATAATACTACCGAGTACCCCGCACTCGGCTTCAATGTTCTGCGGTAATAACTTTTCCACGACTCACCAGGACTGTCTTTACGTAGCAGGCAAAAATAATACTCAATTATAGCACACATGTTCGATGAAAACGCCCTCCTGTAGTATAAAAACAAGACAGCGTTATGCCATCAAAATTCAGGTGTGCCTTCCAAGTGTAACGAATATTATGCTGGAAATCAAATAGCCTTGCCGACCGAGCCATGTGGATATGTGGATAACGCGACCGGGCGAGCCACGCTCAAATCTCACCTTTACTTGACATAAAGATAGTTTTCCCCAACTTATCCACGACCTTTGCGCATTTATCCACAATACTCTACACATTTTTCCCCCACTTATCCACGAAAATTGGTGCCGTTGTGGAAAAGTTCATTCCCTTTTGTCATAAGATACCTGGGCTACTCGCCATAAAATGGCTCACATTGCCCTGTCGAAAGGGAGCGGTAAACCGAAAATAATGATAGGCCCAATACAACGCGCCTGTAATCTTATTCAGGCACAAGAAGAGGTAACACGTGTATGCAGAGGACGACGGTTCAGCATTCCCCGGCTTTTGCCAATATCTATGATGAGCTTACCAGACAATCACAATTACCGCAGCACTCACAGCCGCCACAGCCGTCAAAGGCGGCAACATGGACACGTTCGCCAGAAGCGGCGGCCTTCAATCGCCCACCACGTATTCTCGTCGCTCCGCCACAGGAGACGGTTGAAATTCCTCGTCCGCCCCGGCGCGAAACCATACCGCCCGGTCCCAGTTGGCTCTCTCTGTTTCTCCCTCTTCTTTCTGTTATTCTCATGCTTGCTATCTATCTCGTCATCAATCACTCGTCGCCACAAGAACTGGTTTTCCTGCTACCAATCGCTGTTTTCGCCGTCATGACTCCCATCTCGACCATGCTTAGCACCTATCAGCGCCGACGAGCCATCACCCAGCAGAATAGAGAGAATGAGCGCAAATACCGTGCGGCCTTGCAACAATTGCGCGAAAAGTTGTCACAGCAACGCCAAGAACAACGCCGCATCGCTCTGCTAACCGACCCGTACCCGATAGAACTGGAGCAGCGCATCATCAAGCGGGCGCAGTTGTGGGAACGTCGGCCCACCGACCCGGACTTTCTGGCCGTGCGTGTGGGTAGCGGCGCGCGTCCTTTCTCCGTCACGCTCAAGATGCCGGAGCTTGATGTCACCGACGAACTCACGCCGGAGATTCAGGCGTTGCAACAGGAGTTTCGTGTGGTCGAGGATCTGCCCTGCACCGTCTCTTTACCAAAGGTTAAGTCGCTCGGCATTACCGGACGGAGACAGGATGTAGCGGCGCTCGCGCGGGCCATCCTCTGTCAGATCGCTACCCTGCATGCGCCCGAAGATGTGCGCATCCTGGGTATCTACCCGGCCTCACAGCGCAGAGACTGGGACTGGCTGCGCGCATTACCTCATACCATGCCGCTCAAAGGCTGGAAGTGCGACCGGCTAACGGCGGTAGGCGAGGATGAGGCTACTATGCTCCTCAATATGATGCTGGAAGAGTTGAGCCAGCGCGCCTCGAAGAGCGCGGAGCAGCAGACAGACAGTCTATCTTCGACAACCAGTACGTCTCCACAGCCGTTGCCGCACCTGGTTGTCATCGTTCATGACTACGTAGAGGTACGCAGACATCCTGCCCTGACCCACGCCTTCAAGTTAGGTGAGCAACTCGGCGTCTCCGTGATTTATCTGGTCGCGCAGCAGCAGGCCATTCCCAGTGAATGTCGTGGCGTCGCCTGGCTGGCCGAGGATAATACGCTAACCTACGCCCAGGTCGGTGCGGTGGGCGATACGCTGACGGATGTGCGCGCCGATCTCCTGGAACTGGAGTACGCCGAGCGCATCAGTCGCAGCTTCAGTACAATTGTTGTTGCCGACGAAGACGACGCGGATAGTGGTCTGCCCACCAACGTGCGTCTGCTCGATCTGCTCGCTATCGCGCACGCTGACGAGTATCGCCCCAATCAATGGTGGAACAATGGCGCACCCCCGCGTTTTGGGCATCTGCGCGTGCCGATAGGCATGGGTCTCAAAGGCCCACTCTGGCTCGACCTGAACGAGTCCGCGCATGGCCCACATGGTATCATCGCAGGTACCACAGGTGCCGGCAAAAGCGAACTGCTTCAGACACTGATCCTCGGCCTGGCCGTGACGCACCATCCCCATCTGGTCAATTTTGTGCTGGTCGATTTCAAAGGTGGGGCCGCTTTCAAACCCTTTGAAAAAATCCCGCACACCGTCGGCCTGGTCACAGACTTGAGTGGCAAACTGACCGAGCGTGCGCTGGTGGCTCTCAAAAGTGAACTGCGACGCCGTGAGCATATTTTGAGCCAGGCTAACGTGCGCAAAATCGCCGAATATCAGGCGTTGCACCGACAACATCCCGCCATGTACGAGCCGCTACCTGAACTGCTCATTATCATTGATGAATTTGCAGAACTGGCAAAAGAGCATCCTACCTTCATGGAAGGTCTGGTCAGTATCGTGCAGAAGGGCCGTAGCCTGGGCGTACACCTGATTCTGGCAACGCAGAAACCAACCGGTTCGGTCAACGCCAGCATCTGGTCAAACCTGAAGTTTCGTATCTGCCTGCGTGTCGCTTCGCTGCAAGATAGCCGCGATATGCTGGGCCGTTCCGAGGCTGCCCTACTGCCCAGCACCATCCCCGGTCGGGCCTATTTCCAGATCGGCTCCGAGATCTTTGAGCTATTCCAGAGCGCCCGTGTGACATTGCCCGCGCAGCTCTCAACGGAGAAATCCTTTGCCCCACATCAGCATGGCTCCGATGAGGCCACCGATCAAAGCGTTCTCATCGATGCGCTCGCTCCTTATCAGGAGAGCCTCGGTGCAGAACTGTTCCGACCCTGGCCCGCGCCCTTGCCGCATCGTATCAGCCTCAATGAAGTCTATCGCCTCGTGCAGCGTTATCGTCCACAACAGCACAACGAAAAGCTACCGCCCTATGGCTGGCTTGCCTGTCCGCTCGGTATGATCGATTTTCCCGCCGAACAGCGTCAAGAACCCTGGATACTCGCCTTGAGCGAACGCGGTGGTCATGTGCTGATCGCAGGAGCGGCGGGTAGCGGCAAAAGTACCCTTCTGCGCACGCTCATCACTTCGCTGGTACACACCCACTCGCCGACTCAGCTTCATCTCTATCTGATCGATTTCGGCGGGCAGGCGCTGCGTGTCTTTGAGCAATTACCGCATGTGGGTGGCTTCTTTACCGAGAATGACGGCGATTATATTCAGCGCCTGCTGCGTAAGCTGGAAGGTATCATCGATGAGCGCAAACGGGAATGCGCAACGCGCCAGATCGATGATTTTCTGGCCTATCAGCGACGACGGCTTGACGACAGTAGCCTGCCTGCCATGCCCGCCGTTATGCTCTTTATCGATGGCTTCATGGAGTTCAAACAGGCGTATGAGCGCGAGATGGAACATATCATCACTATTGCGCGTCAGGGCCGTAGTTACGGCGTCTATCTCGTGCTGACATTGGATCGCCCGGTTGCACTCTCAACGCAACTCATGAGTCTGATCGAACTACGTATCGGTCTGCGCCTGGTTGAAACAACTGACTCACTGGTGCTGCTCGGCAGATATGATGCTGCCCATATCGATCCCGCACTCCCTGGGCGCGGCTATATTCGTGGCAAAACCCTGGCTGAAGTTCAGGTCGCTCTGCCCACACCTGGCGAGGATGACGACGAGCAGACACGCCAGCTTGATTCGCTGGTCACGTTGCTGTCTCAAAATAGCAACGTGCCTCCCCATTTACAGGCACCTCCCATCAAATTACTTCCAGAGTATGTGAGTGCAGAGACCTTCCTGAATGAAGCGTTCGCTCTCACAGCAGCCAGTGCCCCACCTCTGCCAACGTTGCGTCCATTCGTGGGGATCGAGGACTTTTCGCTGCATCCCATCGTGCTGGAATTGAGCTATGATACACCACATGCCCTCATCGCTGGTGGCCCCGGTAGTGGACGTACCAACCTGCTTCAGATGTTGCTGCTCACGCTCTCTTGCCCTGCCTATCAATATACACGCCTCATGTTGGTTGACCTGCGCCGCAATTCGCGTTCGTTACGCCGCTTACCCCATCTACGTTATGTCGATAATGAGGAACGGTTAAATGCGCTGGTCGATGATTTAAAAAGCGAACTGCGACAACGCATTATCCAGTTACAAGAGGAAACAGAACAGCTTCAAGACGAGTACGATGACCCGGTTGAGGCCAGTATGACGCCGCTAGTGCTGTTCATCGATGACTACGATCAGCTTGCTGCGCTGAGCCGTAATCCGCTCCATGACCTGAAAGAATTTCTACTCAAGGCGCGTGAACTCCACCTGCACCTCATAGTGGCCGGTACCCCTGGCGATCTCATGCGCAGCGACCCACTCTTGCAACAAGCGCGCACTGCACGCCTCGGCATTGTTCTGAGCGGCGATTCGACAGAACCGCCAGTCTTCGGTGTGCGCCTGAGTGATCTTCCACCCGGTCGTGGCCATCTCGTGCGGCGTAATCAGAAGAGCCTCGTGCAGTTCGCACATATAAAGCCTGAACAGCTTAATCTCTGGCTGGCACGCCTGGCCCCAGCTAAGTTGCTATCTCAGCGTTGATAGAAGCAGCTTATATTAGTCAGCATAAGGGACTTTTCCCTTTCGATCATGCCATCCAGGCTCTTCTCATTTTAGAATAGGAAAGCCCTGGCGCTTTTGTATGCCGAAATCTTGTCTCAACCTTGAACGATTCTTGAAAATCTCTTGAGACCTATCCCCTATACTTTTTAGTACAGCAGCGTATGGAGTGCCTAGCGTACCCGCTCCAGGCAAGGAGCGGCAACAGGTGAAAGGATACTGCTTTTACATATGGGCAAACATGGAACAATGCGGGGTGTCACATCCAGTTTCCTCGCCAGCATGACGGTACTGGCCGTACTGCTGGCTGGATGCACGACTACGCCTTCTAACCCCTCAGTGACCACCACATCGGCAACCGGTATTCACAAGATCAAACACATCATCATTATTTTTCAGGAGAATCGCTCATTCGATACGTATTTCGGCACCTATCCAGGGGCTGATGGTATCCCTATGCAAAACGGCGTACCGACCGTGTGCGTACCCGACCCACGCATTAACGAGTGCGTCAAGCCCTACGTCGATCATAACGATGTTAACGGCGGTGGCCCACACGCAGCCGCTGCCTCACAGGCTGACATCGACGGCGGCAAGATGGACGGTTTTATTAAACAGGCCGAACAGGGCAAACGCGGCTGTAGCGATCCGACGAACCCTGTCTGCACTAATGGGGCTAGAATCGACGTCATGGGCTACCACGTGCAGAGCGACATTCCCAACTACTGGTCTTATGCGCAACATTTCGTGCTACAGGATCATATGTACGAGGCCGTTCACTCGTGGAGTTTCCCTTCGCACCTCTTCCTGGTTTCGGCCTGGTCGGCGGACTGTCGCAACGCGCAAAATCCGCTGAGCTGTACCAGCGCGCTGATGCCCAAAAATCGTACCGCGAAGGACCCGACACCCTTCGCCTGGACGGACATCACCTATCTGCTCGACAAGCAGCACGTGAGCTGGGTCAACTATCTCGATCAGGGTGCGAATCCCCTGGATGATGTCAATTTCAAGGGCAATGGGAGCGTGGTGCCCAAAATCTGGAACGTCCTGCCCGGTTTTAGCGACGTGCATCAGGATAATCAACTGAGCAATATTCAGACGCTCAACAACTTCTTTACAGCGGCTAAAGCCGGAACGTTGCCCGCCGTCTCGTGGATCTTCCCCAATCCGCAAGATAGTGAGCATCCACCCGCCAAAGTCAGTGTGGGCCAGAGCTATGTCACTAACCTGATCAACTCGGTTATGCAAAGCCCTGACTGGGATAGCAGCGCCATCTTCCTGACCTGGGACGACTGGGGCGGCTTCTACGACCATGTGGTACCACCCTACGTCGATACGCTCGGCTACGGTATTCGCGTTCCTGGCCTGGTCATCAGTCCCTACGCGAAGCAGGGCTACATCGATCATCAGACGCTCAGCTTCGACGCCTACCTGAAGTTCATCGAGGATGACTTCCTGAATGGTCAACGCCTCGACCCTAAAACCGATGGTCGCCCCGACAGTCGTCCCGTCGTGCGCGAGAATGTGCCCCAACTCGGTGATCTCACGCAAGACTTCGACTTCAACCAGACCCCGCTTCCTCCGCTCGTCCTACCCGTACATCCACAAACCACGCTGGTAGGGTGATGATATAGTAATGCAGGGATGCTATCAACGCATCCCTGCATCTTTTTAATCCTCATTGAGACGCAACGCCTGGTTGGTTGAGCGCCTGGCAACCGTCAGGATGATGAGGCAGAGCAGAGCGACTTTAATCATGGATTAGCAACGTTAGGAGGGGTACCATAGACGATTTTCCAGACCCCATTCTGGTATTCGCTCACAATATTGTTCATACCAACCGACCACCCTTCCTGTGCTGAAAGCATAAAAACACTTTCCGTAGCACCGGGTGCCAGATACTTCTGTGGGTTTAGCCAGACTAGCTCTCCCTGCGTATAATGCATAATGCTACCCTCTGTTCCTATCCAGCCCTCATCTGATGAAGACAGAAAGACACTATAGAGATCAGATTTGAAAGGACTATTAAGCATGTTCCAGGATGTTCCATTATAGCGAATAACTGTACCATTCTGGCCGACCGCCCACACATCTTGCGGAGAGAGCATAAAAACGCCATAGAGGGTATTCGCCGATGGAGCCGCTACTTTTCTCCAGGCTCCTTTCACATAATGAAGTAAGGTACCTGTGCTTCCCACGGCCCAGCCTTCCTGGGCGGAAGCCATTGAGATGCTGTACAGGTCATTCGTCGTGAGACTGGTCTGCACTGCCCAGGTATGCCCATTATAATGCAGCAATATTCCGCCATACCCAACGGCCCAACCATCGTTTGCCGAAGTCATCGCAACACTGCGTAGTACGGCGCTGGTTGGCGAGTTAAACGTGTTCCACGTTTGTCCATTATAATGAAGAATAAATCCGCTATAACCGACGGCCCAGCCATCAGTTGCAGAGAGCATAGAGACACCAAAGAGCGGAGTAGAGACGGCTGTATTGCTCCATTGCCGCCCATTATAATGCAGGACAGTACCCGCGACTGGTGAACCCCGCATGTTAAATTGACCACCAACGGCCCAGACATCGCTTTGTGACAAAGCCTGTACACTATAGAACGTCGGAAAAGGCAAGTAGGGCGGTGGAGTAAG
>DAOTVZ010000302.1:0-9489 GCA_034436045.1 Ktedonobacteraceae bacterium
TTTGACCAGTTAAATCGGCCTCGTGTTTCAATCTCAACCGAGATGCCCGTCTCACCTCAACCAAGCAATTGCTGAGTCCCCATTGGGACGGAGTGAGCGAGTTTCAATCTCAACCGAGATGCCCGTCTCACCTCAACTGGCGGTGCCTCGCGCCGCTTCTCAAGCGGGTTGAGTGCATCGTTTGCGAGGCAGAGTGTGTGAGATGCCAAACTGGAGCCTTTTCAGGGCCATTACAGAGTAGTATACATGAGAACACTGATTTGCGCAAGAGCCTGGGAGGCCAATTTGTGAAACTGGTAATTTTTGCGAGGCAGCGAGCGTGGCAGTATGTTCCCTCTGTGCCTCGCAATATCGCCACTCTCTTCCTGTCTGCCCCTGATCGGCGATATAAGGGTGCATGAAGCGGCCCGGAGAGCCAGACTAGTGAACACAATACGCATGTGATATTTGTGGTATAATCCCTGTGATGATTTTTTCTAGTTATATACGGAGGTGCAGGTCAATTCTCATGCGTATTGCAATCGACGGGCCGGCCGGGTCGGGCAAAAGCACGGTCGGAGAGCAACTCGCCCAGCGGCTGGGTTATTTATATATCGATACAGGAGCGATGTACCGCGCCGTTACCTGGCTGGCGCTAGAACAGGGCATCTCTCTCTCGGATGGGGCCGCACTGGCCCGGTTGGCCCGCACCGCTAAGATCGTCATTAGCCGCCCGCAGACCGCTGACGGGCGGCAATATACTGTCATGGTCAACGGGCGCGATGTCACGTGGGACATTCGCAGTGCAGCGGTCACGCGCGCCGTCTCTGTCGTTTCGGCCCATCCAGAGGTGCGCTCCATTTTGATCGAGCAGCAGCGCGCGATGGCACAGGCAGGCTCCGTGGTGATGGTAGGACGCGATATCGGCGCGGTCGTCCTGCCTGATGCCGAGTATAAAATTTATCTCACGGCCAGCCTGGAGGAGCGCGCGCGCCGCCGTTATGCCGAACTGGAGGCTCGTCTGGGCAAGCATAGCCCCGCGCTGCCCTCGTTACAGCAGGTCATGGCCGACATTCAGACGCGCGACGAGGAAGATAAAGATCATATGCAGCCTGCCGAAGATGCTATTCTCGTTAAGACAGACCACTTGAACGTGTCCCAGGTACTCGATGTTATTTGCAGCCACCTGGAGGTGAGCGCATGAAGCAAGAGCTTCGCCCTCTATCAGAACAACCGGAGCAACCGGCCCGCAAACAGAAAAACCTGTACGAACCGTATTCGACGCCACGCATCTTTTATGAAACCTTGCGTGGGCTGGCATACCTCATATTCCCCCTGATCATGCGCCTGACGTTGCGCGGACACTACAACTTGCCGCGTCGGGGGCCTTATATCATCGTCTCCAATCACCTCTCGTGGATGGATATACCGCTTATTCCCTTTGCCGTGCCTGGCAAGGTGATCTACATGGCGAAAGAGGAACTCTTCTATAGCAAGATCGGCTGGCTGGTGCGTTTCCTGGGGGCCTTTCCGGTCAAGCGTGGCGAGGGCGACCGCCAGGCCCTGCGTGCCGCCGAAGAGCTACTCAAACAGGGCAAGGTGCTGATTATCTTTCCAGAGGGTACACGCAGCAAGACTCACACGCTGGGCAAAGCCCATTCCGGCACTGGCATGATCGCCTTGCGCACCGGTGTGCCGGTTGTGCCGGTGGCGATCTGGGGTAGCGAAAACGCGCTGAAGAAATTTGGTGCGCGCGTCACTATCTCCTATGGCGAACCTATCATCTTCAAGCCCAAAGGCGGTAAAATCACGCGCGAGGATATCGATAACGCCACTGAAACCATGATGCAGAAAATCGCCGCCATGCTGCCCCCACAATATCGCGGCGTCTACAGTGAGCAAGTGAAATAGAATATAAGGCAAGGCGAACGAGGACAACCGCGCGGGTTGTCCTCGCTCGTGCCATTTATTTCCCAATATATTCCTGTCCGCCCATGTAAGGTTGAAGGGCAGCAGGGATACGGATGCTGCCATCGGCCTGCTGATGTGTCTCGAAGAGCGGGATCATGATGCGAGGCGAGGCGATGGCCGTATTGTTGAGCGTATGCACGAATTTCACCTTGCCATCTTCGTCGCGGTAGCGGATGTTGGCACGGCGGGCCTGCCAGTCATGGAAGTACGAACACGAGTGCGTCTCGCGGTAGCGTCCCTCGCTGGGCACCCAGCTTTCGATATCCGACATCTCTACCTTGCCATCGCCCATGTCACCAGTGCAGACATTGACGACACGATAAGGAATTTCCAGGGCTTGCAGCAGTTCTTCCGAGTTGTGCAACAGTTCGTGATACCAGCGTACCGACTCTGCGTGATCGGCGCGACAGATGACGTACTGCTCCACCTTGTTAAACTGGTGGATACGGAAGACGCCGCGTGTATCCTTGCCATAAGTACCCGCCTCCTGGCGGAAGCAAGGGCAGAAGCCTACAAACTTGCGCGGTAACTCTTCGGCCTTCAAAATCTCGTCCTTAAACATGCCCGTGATCGATACCTCTGCTGTGCCTACCAGGAAGAGATTCTCATTATCAATCTGATAGACCTGGTCGCGGCCCTTCGGGAACTGGCCGTTGCCGATGAAGCAGAAGTCATGCGCCATCGCGGGTACGATCAGGGGCGTGAAACCTTTTCTGGCAATGCGATCCATTGCGAAATTCATTAGCGCCAGTTCTAAGCGGGCGGCGTCACCTTTGAGGGCATAACTGCGCGCCCCGGCAATTTTGACCGCGCGTTCGATGTCCACCAGGTCGTGCTTCTGCATCAACGCATAGTGATCCAGGGGCGTAAAATCGAAGCGAGGTTGCTCGCCCCAGTATTTAACAGGCACATTATCGTTCTCATCCTTACCGATGGGTGCGCTGGGGTCAGGAATATTTGGCACCAGCAGCAACATCTGATAGCGCCGTTCTTCCAGTTCTTTAAGTACTGGCTCCGTAGCCTTAATCTGCTCGGCGAGTTGCTTGCCCTCAGCGATCAGGGCCATACGCAACTCGTTGTCCTTCTTTTTAGCGGCCTCCTGGATGAGCTTCGAGAGCTGATGTTGCCGCGCGCGTGCCTCTTCCACCTGCCGCTGCATCGCCAGCACCTGCTGATCGAGATCGAGCAGGGCATCAATATCAATAGGATTGCACTTCACCCGCGCCGCCTCTTTGACGACATCGGGATGGCTGCGAATAAAGGCCAGATCAAGCATAATGAACTCCTCCAAACAATGAAAAAACGGCGTCACACGTCCTTTCAGGACGACGACGCCGTTTACGCCTCTATCGTGGTGCCACCTTCGTTCTTTCATTGCCTACATGACAATGAAACTCGTTCTGCCCGATAACGAAGGCGTCCGCCGTTGCTCATCGCACGGAATCCTGGGTGGATTTCGCTACTGCCAGTGCTTGCGTCGCACCAACCCGCAAGTCTCTGCTCTGTTTGTTTGCACTGACAGCAGCTACTTGTCCCATTCGACTTTCGCAATATACTTTTTTGTTGTACCTACTATATCAGATGTGTAGGGCGACCGCAAGAGTCGCCCGCGTTAATGGCGAAAATGGCGTTTGCCGGTGAAGACCATAGCAAGGGCGTAGCGATTTGCCATACGGATGGACTCTTCGTCGCGGATAGAGCCACCGGGTTGGATGATGGCCGTCACGCCCGCTTTGGCCGCCGCCTCGACACCATCAGCGAAGGGAAAGTAGGCATCTGAGGCTAGCACTGAGCCGCGCGCTCGCTCCGCTGCCTTCTCAACGGCCAGTTGCACACTGGTGACGCGGTTCATCTGGCCCGCGCCCACTCCCAGCAGCATCAACTTGTGAGCCAGCACGATGGCGTTAGATTTGACATGCCGTACCACTTTCCAGGCAAACATCAGATCCGTCACCTCTTCCAGCGTTGGCTCGCGCTCGGTCACAACTGTGTAGTCCGTCTCCCCCGCACCTACCGCATCCAGCGTCTGCATCAGCAGTCCGCCGCTGACCGTGCGTATCTCCGGTCGGCTGATATGTAGGGCCTGTGTATTCAGACCCTTTGGTTCAATGGGCCGATGAGTGGCCAGCAGACGAATATTTTTCTTTTTTTGCAAAATCGCCAGCGCGGGCGGTGTGAACTCTGGCGCGATAATGGCCTCGTAGAACAATGGTGAAATTTCATGTGCAGTCGCCTCATCGATAGGTCGGTTGCTGCCGATGATGCCGCCGTAGGCTGAAATCGGATCGCCGGCATGCGCGCGCTTATAGGCTTCAACTAGCGTATCACCGCAAGCGAGGCCACACGGATTGGTATGCTTGATGATGGCGATGGTGGGCGCGGTGAAACTCTGCACACAGGCGAGAGCAGCATCCAGGTCGAGCAAGTTGTTGTACGAAAGCTCTTTGCCATGCAGCACCTCGGCATCGGCCACTGTCGCCTGCCGCGTCCCATGCGTGCTATTCGCCCAGCGATAGAAGGCTGCTTTCTGGTGCGGGTTCTCACCGTAGCGCAAGGGCTGAATGCGCTCCAGAGCGATGGTCAGTTGCTCTGGGAAAAGTTCGCTATCGGCGCGCAGGTACTCGGCGATGACGGTGTCGTAGCTCGCGGTGTGCTGGAAGGCGATAGCGGCCAGGCGGCGGCGCGTCTCCAGGCTGATCTCGCCCTGTTCACTCCACTCCTGCATCACAGGGCCATAGTCCTGCGGACGCACCAGCACGACCACATCGGGAAAGTTTTTGGCTGCCGCGCGCACCAGTGTGACGCCGCCGATATCGATCTGTTCCAGCGCCTCGCTCAATGTGGTGTCCGCACGCGCCACTGTCTCAGCAAAGGGATAGAGATTGACAACTACGATATCAATGGGCAAGATGTGATGCTCGCTCAACTCCGCCGCGTGGGCAGGCTCGTCGCGGCGTGCCAGGATGCCGCCCATAATCGCCGGATGCAAGGTCTTGACACGACCACCAAGAATCTCCGGGAAATCGGTCAGGCTGCTGATCGATTCCGCCGCGATACCGGCGGTTTGCAGGGCATTGAGGGTACCACTGGTGGCAAAGATTTCCACGTTATGAGCCATCAGTTCACGCCCCAGATCAATCAGCCCTTCACGGTTAGCAACACTTACAACTGCTCGCATGTATATGTAAATCCTTTCAATAGATCAACCGCTACGTTGCTTGGGGATGGCCTGGAATATTTTCCTCACCAGTATACCTCATAGAAAAACACATTTCCGAATCGCCCGCCTGATGGTTGAGCTATCTTAACCTCATCCTGGTACTTTCCTACTAATTTTTCGGCTCATCCGTAAAAAAATAGAAAAGGGTATGGTAAGATCACAACCAGAAAACATTATTGCAAAAAGTATCAAAAAACGTCAAATCAGCGCACAGTTACCTTTATTTACAAGCTGTGGCTGTCTTCTTCTCAACCGAAAGTAGGGAATCAACACCGAAACGTAACGGTGTTTTTTCAGTGAAATTCACGAAGGAAGATTGTTCATGCAGACATTGACACGACCCGCGAAGCTATCGGGTCCACTCTTACATCCGCGACGCCCTCGTCGCCGCTTTTCACCGCTCATGTTCATCGGAGCTGCTGTGACCCTACTGATTATTTTAGGAGCAGGCGTGTTCCTGGTCGTGCGTCCCCATCCTGGCACCCACGCGGATAATGTCAACATGGACTGCTCGCTGATCGTGCCCCCGAACCCGCTAACGGCGCAAGGTCTGGCGACTCCTTATCAACTCATCGCTACCGATGCCAACAACGGCCCATGCAACGAGTCCAATCCCAATCAGGCCGCATTTGTCCAGGGGGCCGTTCTTGATCCGACAACGGGGCAGATTTCGGTGTACGATCCCCTCGTCATTGACGCGGGAACACAACCTGCCGCAGCGCCGGTTGTGCCAACGCTGCCCAAAAACGCGATAGTAGCGCTGTGGTTCGGCTTCAACGGCAACAATTTGACCTTAGTAGGTAACAAGAACACGCTCAACCAGGCCCACTGCGTCAACGGGGCCGACGGCTCTATTTTTAACCAGGTGGCCTACTGTAATGCAGTCGCTTTCTTCCAGGCCGCTAATCAAGCTATTCAACAGGGCTTGCTCAAAGTACCGGCCCTCGGCACGGCCAGGGACGGCCTGCCTTGCCCGACAACGCGCGACTTCTCCGTGGTCGATATGGATCCGAGCGACAACGTCACCACCACGTACCTGGTGCTACCCAACGGGCAGACGGCGCAGGTGACGGCGGCCAACCAGCAGGCGTTACCCAATGCCGTGCAACAGGATAACGGCAGTGATAACGGTTTGCTGACCAGGGGTATTGATCCCGCGTTGGGTTGCTCACCCTGGATGGCCCCCGACCTGGCCAATCCCGGTAATCTGACCACGGCGTTGCCGTTAAATGAGATCCAGGCTTCCCTGTATCAGAAGGCACCGGTGGCACTGGTTCCGGCGGGCGATGATATGGTGGTGGTAAATAACAACCAGCCCAATCTTGAGAAGCTCAACGCTTATCGCCGAGGCGTCGATCAGCCACAGGTCTATAGCCTTTATCAAGCTAGCACGAAACAGTTCTGCGTTAATTTGCGGGCCATCGCGCCACAGCGCCTGCTGCTGGACAGCCAGTTTACGCAGAATGCTCCATCTCCTGCTGCCAATATGGCGAACAACCTGTTTACCTTCCTGGCACAGCGTTTCGTGACCACCTATGGGCCTAACGGCCTGAATTGCGTGGGCCTGTTGCATATGCCCGATCCTGTGAGCGTGAAGTTCGACGGCAACGGCGTCGCCATCTCCGCAACCATTAATGTCAATGGCACAGGTGGCACCAGCTCATCAGCCCCCAACTGCAAGGTCAACGGCACCACCATCAACGGTTGCAGTGGAACAACCACTATCAACGGCCAGAGCTGCACCTTCTCCTTTGCCGACAATACCGTCAATCTGGTTTGTGGGCAAGGTGGCAATGGGCAGTATGACAAGGATCATGACAATAAATAATCCTTAGCAGTTCAGTTCATCGATCACAAAACAGGCCCCTCTGGCATATGTCAAAGGGGCCTGTTTTGTGATCAATGGGTAATATTTATAAACTGTGTTGCGAAAAATAATATCGCTGTACAAAATTAGGAAGCTCATGCTATAATCGTTACCACAACAATTTTGACGAGGAGCATGGGTCATATGGGTACGTGGGACGATCTCATCAAGGTACTGATTACGGCCAATCCGCAGTCCATCATTTCCTTCTTATTTCCTGGCGCACAGTTTCTGGAAAACCTTAACACAGAGTTGAGGAACCCCATCCGCAATGTCGTGGCCGATTCCTTGCTCAAAGTCGTGTGGATGGGCCTGGAAATCATCGTTCACATCGAGTTCCAGCGGCATGCAGAAGGGGTGATGCCGAGACGGGTCTGGGAGTACAATGTCCTCTCCACCTATGTCTATCAGCGTCCCACCCTGTCTTTTGTGGTATATTTTGTAGAAGAGGCCAACATTCCTGAGCCGATCTATACCATCGAGGTGGGCGAGCGCGCTATTCACGCCTTCTCTTATCAGAATGTGAAGGTATGGGAGCTAGCAGGTACGCAACTGAAACAACCGGGCGTCGAGGGGCTGTTGCCGTTATTGCCGTTAACAAAGGGTGGTGCGACCTACGATGTGGTGGAAGACATGATTGCGCAGTTGCTCGCTACAGGCAAGCAGGACCTCTTGCCCATCGGTTACTCGTTCGCGGCACTCGTGCTCAAAGATATTCGTGAGAAGAACTGGCTGCAATGGAGGTTTAGCCTGATGGAAAGCATACTTGAACAATCCTGGGCTTATCAGGAAATGGTGAGCCGAGGTTTCAACAAAGGTTTCAACAAGGGTTTTGATGAGGGCCACAACAAGGGTTTTGATGAGGCTCTGGTGCGCTTTGTGCGTAAGCGCTTCCCCAAACAGGTCGAACTGGCTGATCTGGTCTGCGCGCAGGTCACAGACATGGCAGTGCTGAGTACGACTTTCGATAGCTTGATTGAGGCGAACTCCGAGGAAGAGGCGCAAGAGATATTGACGAAGGCGTTGCAGTCGGTTTCATGACTATGCCCGCTCTCAGGCGAGCTATTAGCTATTGTGCCTCTTGTGGCGAGCCTGACGCTTTGAGAAAAAGCGCCAGGCTCGCAGACAGATGACTGCCGGTCTGAGCAAACAGGTCATTGACTATCGACTGGCGACGGCGCTGGCTTCCTCTTCGCCCATCGCCGTCAATTCGGCAATCGAAGGGCGACCGGGGAACTCGCTGACAATGCTCACTGAGTGGTGTTGCCGCGAGTCGTGCCCGAACTTGACGTAACCGTCGGTTAGCGCGTACAGCGTGTGATCGCGCCCAACGCCGACCTGCTTGCCGGGTTTAATCTTTGTGCCGCGCTGGCGCACGATGATAGTACCGGCCAGAACCAGTTGTCCATCGTAACGCTTCACGCCAAGCATTTTGGGCTGGCTATCTCGCCCGTTGCGAGAGCTACCCATACCTTTTTTATGTGCCATGACTCACATCCTCTATACAACTCGTGTAGCACCTCTGGGCTACTCTTCTTCCTCTACTGGAGCGATGCTATCCGCGCTGGCAGACGTAGCGATCCCCTCGTCGGGTGCGCTGACGCGCTTTTGGGGTGCCTCACCAGTCACCAGGCTCTTGCCGTTGGCAACGATGTCGTCGATGCTCAGCAGGGTTATCTCCTGGCGATGACCTCTCTTATGGCGGAAACGTTTCTTGGATTTGTATCGGAAGACGATGACTTTCTTGCCGCGTGTCTGCTTGACCGCTGTTGCCAGCACACTGGCATTTTCTACGAGCGGGGTGCCGATCAGCGTGCGGTCGGCATCAGAGATCATCACCACCTCGTCGAGGGTGATCTGCTCGCCCTCGGCCACGGGGAGCCGGTTGACCTCAAGCGTCTGACCTACGGAAACCTTATATTGTCTTCCACCACTTTTGATGATTGCGTACATCGTTTTGTTCCATTTTGCCTTTCGTTGTTTTCAAAACGACTATGCGCTCACCCCAGGCAACGCCGCCCACACCCACGTGGGCAGACGGCAGTACGAAACAGTGATAAATCGGACTGCATCGGAAAATGGATACGTGGAAGGCATGGGTGGAGCGGCCTTCGGCACAGTTCCTTATTCCGCAGGGCCGATGACCGACCGACCCTGGCACGGGGTTTGTCCAGGCGCAATCGGGTAGAGCCTGATGACGCCGGGCATAGTTTAGCCAGCGAATCATATCATGAGTATATGACTGGTGTCAATCAGCGATGACCCAGAGAATGATTTTCCTCAGCCTCTGCACGTGGTCGGCAGGACTGGCGTTCGATCAGGTGTAGCCATATTCTTTAATCACCTGCTCCACACGCGAACGAGTGGGCAAAGCGACATCCGCACGGCCATTTAAAACCTTCGAGACAGTGGGTACAGAGACACCGGCGATCTGCGCGATTTGCGCAATCGT
>DAOTVZ010000303.1:0-36019 GCA_034436045.1 Ktedonobacteraceae bacterium
GGACGCCCGGTCATGGCCTCAAAGAGCAGGACGCCTAAAGCATAGATATCGGCACGATGATCTACCGGGCCACCACGACACTGCTCCGGCGACATGTATTCTGGTGTGCCGACTCCTGCGCCCGGACGGGTCAGGTTTTCTTGCGTGCTGGCAAGCACTTTGGCAATACCAAAATCGGAGAGGATGGGGCGGCGCGCACGATCCATCAACACATTGACCGGCTTAATGTCGCGGTGAATGATGCCCTGATCGTGCGCATAGGCCAGGGCGTCGGCCAGGGGCACGAAGACAGCGATGACCTCTGCCGGGGCCATCTGTCTCTGCGGCAACTGATCGAGTCGTTGTCTGAGTGTGCCGCCATCAACCAGTTGCATAACGATGTAAAGATGCCCATTCACCTCGTTTGCGTCATGTACTGTCACGATATTGGGATGCGACAGGCGTGCGACCAGGCGAGCTTCTAACTGAAAACGCTCTACAAAATTGCGGTCGGCAGCATACCAGGGTGGAAGAACTTTAATGGCCACCTCTCGATCAAGCTTCTCCTGGTAAGCCCGATAGACCCGTGCCATGCCCCCCTGACCGAGGGGGGCAATGATACGATAGTTGCCAAGTATTGCTCCGATGAGTTCATCTTGCTGCATGTTCTCGCCCGGTCACATCTTAGCGTTTGCTAAAGACCAGCACGGTCTGTCCCAACTGGATGTGATCGCCTTCCTGTAACGGATAGGTCTGATATTTATTGACCGGTTGTCCGTTGACCTTCGTTCCGTTGGCGCTGCCCTCATCCTTCAAGGCATAGATACCGTTGCCCAGGTTGAGAATAGAAGCATGGAAACGGGAGACGGCGAGGTCTTCAAGGAAGATGTCGCTCTCGCGGCTGCGTCCGATGGTGAGCTGGTCTTTGCGGATCTCATAGACCTTGCCCGGCTCTTTGCCTTCCTCGACGCGCACAATGCCGATACCGGTGGCCGAGCCAGGGGAGCGCAACATGGTCTTATCAGCATCGCTGTAGCCCGCGTTCGGTGCGGGCATGCCGGGAGCGCCAGCAGGAAAACCGGGCTGCTGTTGTTGCCAGGGGGCGGTAGCCGGAGCAGCGGCTGCGCCAGGTGCGCCCCCCATACCCCACGCGCCCGCCTGTGCTGCCTGCCCGCCCGGTAATGACGTTTGATTTTGATTCCAGGATGGATTAGAGCCTGCTCCATAGGCGGTCGGAGCCTGCTGTGGCTGTGCGGCGGGCGCGCCCCAACCTTGCTGGGCGGCCTGCCCCCAGGGGTCTTGTGCTGCTGGCATGGCGGGGGCATCCCAGGGAGCAGCGTTCTGACCCTGCTGGCCCCAACCGGCTCCCGGTTGTGCAGGATTATCCCAACCCGCTGCCGGTTGCGGCGTTCCTGCGCCCCAACCCGCTGCCGGTTGACTCTGTGGTGCTGCCCAGGGATTAGCCTGAGCTTGTTGAGCCTGGGCATCCCAGGGAGCGGCGCTCTGCGGTGTACCCCAGGGGTTCGCGGGTTGTGCCTGCTGGCTCTGTTGCGGCATACCCCAGCCCCCCATCTGCGCCTGCTGGCCCTGCTGAGGCATGCCCCAGCCCCCTGCTGCGCTGGCCTGTTGCCCCCAGGCATCGGCTTGAGGCCCCGCCGGTTGACCCCAACCCGGCACACCGGGTTGCCCTTGCATTTGAGGTTGCCAGTTATTGGCGCTACTGGCCGCGCTGGCATCTTCTACCTTCTTCTTGTTGCCACGTAGTAAGAAAATCGCAACCGCCGCGATCACCGCCGCCAGCACGAGACCGGCAACCACAATGCCAATTGGCCCAACGGGAAGCGCTGCCAGAATTATAAGATGTTCATACATATGTTTCACCCCTCTGCTTGTAGGAGCGGCCTACCTCGAATCCCCTACCTGTACCTGATAGCGGTAACAAACAACATTTATCGCAATTCAAAACGCACCTCGAAATTACCGAAACGGAGTACATCGCCATCTTTGAGTGTATGCTCCTCGTGGGGTGCCAGAATCACCCCGTTCAAGCGTGTTTTGTTCAAGGCATTGAGATCTTCAACAGTATAGACACCATGCTTGTTGCGTATATAGGCATGCCGCCTGCCGACTGTTTTATCCGCCAGGTGAATTTCTGGATAGATACCCAGCGTTGGATCTTTACGCCCCACGACCATCAGTTCACCCTTGAGTGGAATACTCTCACCACTTGAGAGAACTATCAGATACGCCTCTTTTTGTGGAGGGGGCGGAACCGGTGGCACGCCACGCCCCCTGTTCACGTTTCCTACCCCTGCTGGCTGATTGGGTAGCAGGGCCGGACGACGCTCTACAGGTGTCTCGCGCATGGCTTCTTGCAACCGCTCCAGTGCGGCAATAAACTCTTGAGGGGTCGCGTAACGATCCGCCGGTGATTTCGCCATGGCCTTCTGCATGAAGTGATCCATCTCTGCCGGAAGATCAGGACGCAGACGGCAAATAGAGGGTACCTTCTCATTCATGTGCTTAATCACGATATCGACGGCGGTGTCGCCTTCATAGGGTGGCTTGCCGGTGAGCATCTCGAACAGGACGGCGGCCACAGAGTACAGGTCCGAGCGGGTGTCCGCTGCCCGCCCACTCTCTGCCTGTTCTGGCGAGATGTAATAAGCCGTGCCCATGAAGACGTTCGACTGTGTGAGTGTCACTGTCTCACGGCTGCGCGCCAGCCCAAAGTCTGTAATTTTCACGACGTCGTGGGTGTTGACAAGGATATTTTGTGGTTTAATGTCACGATGAACCACGCCGCGCTTATACGCCGCGTCCAATCCCTCTGCGATCTGTTGCGTATAGTTAAGGGCGCGCGCCAGCTCGAATGGCCCATCATTATACATATGATATTTCAGGTTCTGCCCATCAATGTAGTCCATCACAATATAGTGCATCATATTTTCATCGCCATAATCAGTGATATGGACAATATGAGCATCATTGAGACTGAGAAGAATATGGGCTTCGCGTTGAAAACGAGCCAGTAGCTCATCGTTATCAGACAACTCAAGATGCATGACCTTCACAGCGTAAATACGGTTGTTCTCAAGGTCACGAGCAACGTAGACCGTGGCGAAACTGCCACGCCCCCGTTCGTCGATGAGTTTGTAGCGACCCTTGATAACACGCCCGATCAGGTCACTCTGCATGGATTGAACTGCCTTTCACGGATTGAGAACTGTTCTTTAATCTTCCTTATATCATATCAGGAAGTCGCCAGCCGTTTCATTATACACTATCCCACCATCTGCTGAGTAGTATCATGTATACCACACGGCCCTTTGTTGTTAAAAACGCTCTCACGTTTGTAAAGGGCAATGCTATGGGTAGAGAGTCCTATGTGCAACGCATATCGCCGGTTGACGCCGGTACTATTGAGATGTGTATACTCTTCTTCAAGAAGGATTATGCATAGTATACTTTATCCCTGACAGGCGCGCTATGTCTGGCATCACAAAATTGGCGAGGAGATTATGATTCGCGGCATTTTATTGGACGTTGACGGTGTGTTGCACGTGAGCATGCAGCCCATTGCCGGTGCGGCACAGGCGTTGGAGCAACTGCGCCAGCAGGGCTATCGTCTCTGCTTCGTGACCAATACGACCACCTATGCGCACACCGCGCTGGCGCAGCGCCTGCAAGAGATCGGTCTGCCCGTCCCGGCGGCAGAACTGCTCACCGCGCCGCTGGCAACTGCCGAGTATATTCGACAGCATTACGTCGGTCAACGTTGCTGGCTGCTGACCAAAGGTGATACCGCTGCCGATTTCGCGGGCATCGAGCTGGTCGATATGCAGACGGCGGCGGATGTCGTCGTGATTGGTGGGGCCGAAGAACTACTGACCTACGAGGCGATGAACCATGCCTTTCGCCAGGTGATGAGCGGTGCAGCTTTGCTCGCCATGCATAAAAACCTGTACTGGCGCACGGCGACCGGTTTGCAACTGGATAGTGGCCCCTTTGTCGCAGCGCTGGAACTGGCAACCGGCAAGACCGCCACTGTGCTGGGCAAACCGAGTCGTGCCTTCTTCGAGCAGGCGCTGCGCAAGCTTGGCGTTGCCGCTCATGAGGCCATGGTGGTGGGAGATGATATCGAGAACGACATCGGTGCGGCACAGAGCGTGGGTATGCGCGGCATCCTGGTTACTACCGGCAAGCACACGGCCAATTCGCCCTTGTTGGAGCGCGTCCATCCCGATGCTATTCTGCCTTCACTGGCCGATCTGCCCGCCTACCTCAGCACTTCATCATCAACACTTTAAAGTTACCCATTCCGGCGGGGTCGGTCAGGGCGGTCACACGATTGCGAATATTGTACCATTGCAGCAGCGCGATCTGGCCCTGATCGCTAGCGCGCCCGCTATCCACGAGCGCGAAGTCGCGCTGGCGTATCTGTGCCAATTCGTCGTAGATTCCCATTT
Organism: Ktedonobacteraceae bacterium; assembly: GCA_034436045.1. Lineage (GTDB taxonomy): Bacteria > Chloroflexota > Ktedonobacteria > Ktedonobacterales > Ktedonobacteraceae > H111-94. The sequence goes on from DAOTVZ010000303.1 coordinate 4,449, forward strand.
GCTCCAGCCATGCGCGCTGCGTTGTAAAAGCATGGAGCCGCAGACCCTGACGCCGTCCCTCGTCAATCAACGCGCTGAAATTGACGTGTGCCGTAATATCCTGTTCACCGGGGCGCAGTAAAGGGCGATCACTCAACTGGTGCTTGAAATAGCAGGCCAGCGTGCCGGAGCGACGATAGGGCGTGTAAAGGGCGCGAGCCTTCTCACCATAATCGATGGTCAGTAAAAAGCCATGCCCCTTGCGCCTGCCGGTGCTGGCGGCCAGACGCTCGGCACAGCGGCGCATCCAGGTAAAGGCCTCCAGATTGATCTCCGCGCGCCAGCCGTTCGCAAAGGTGCGCCAGGGTATCTTCCATTGATCCAGATAGCTGAGCAGTTCTGCGCGACTCGGCTTGCCCAGCGTCTCGCATAGTTGTCCCTGCTCTTCGGTCACATAAACCTCGTATAGTTGTCGGTCACGTACCTCAACCACGTGTACGGGGAAGGCATCTACCAGTTCATTAGAGAGCAGGACAGAGGGATGTGGCTCCGCATCAGCGGACACGAGCGCGTCTTGCCCCAATTTGATGTCTTCGGTGCGATAGTCCAGCGCGGCGGCGAACATGGAGTATTGCTGTTCGATGCAGGCGCGTATCTCGTTGGCAAGCGTGCCGCGTCCCGCCCCCTGCTCTATGACGATAAAAGGTGCGGGACGTTTGAGCAGTTCCCAGTATTGCAGCAATTGACGCGCCACGCAATGCGCGAAGAGCGGCGAGACATCGCTACTGGTATAGTAGTCGCCCTCCCATCCCATGCGCGCCGGGCCGGTCACATAGTAGCCATAGCCCGGTTCATAGAGCGCCATACGCATATAGTCGGCAAAGGGGATTGGCCCCTCGCGCCTGATGCGCTCAATGATCATGCTCTGCAAGGTCGTCGCCATATATGCTCCAATCCGATAAGGACGCGATCACCGGTTTTGTTTGCTCAGCGCATCATGCTCCGATGGGAGATATGCCAAAGTTTACGATGAGCAGGTCAAGGGCCATTTCGGGTGTCAGGCGACTGCGCTTCAAGGTGGCGTCGGTTTCCAGCAACTGGTGATAGACCGTCTCTAACTGCGTTATGCTGAAGTTTGCCACCTGCCGCAGCGCCTTCTCTACAATGAAGGGTGCCAGACCGGTAGTGGAAGCGATCTGTGCTGAGCGCATACCTTTTTGAGATAGCTCTTTGACCAGGAGCAGGGAGCGTACCTGCGAAGTGATAGTGCCCATGACCTTGAGCGGTGGCTCCCCCTCAGAGAGCAGGTCGTGTAGAATATTCAGCGCCTGCTTGCGGTCACGGCTGGCCAGTGCGTCCGTCAGGTCAAAGATGCGCGCCTCCTGCACCTGGGCGGAAAGCCGTTGTACAACATCGGCAGTGATGGTCTGGCCGGGACCGACGAAGGTTGCCAGTTTCTCCAATTCGTTCGCCAGCATGCGTGGCTGACTGCCGATGAAATTTGCCAGTAAAGTCACGGCATCAGGGGTGATCTTGACGTTACTGGCCCTGGCTCTTTTGGCAATCCAGTTCTCCAGCGCTGCACCCTTTGGCACCATGCTCTGCACAACCTTGCCATATTTGCTCGCCGCCTTCACGAGCGGGTTAGCGGCATCCAGCGTCTCATCGACCAGCAGAACTAGCACCGTGCTTTCCGGCATGGTGGCGATATGTTCGGCCAGCGCCTTCTCGAAGGCAGTGCGGGTGGGAGGGCCGCTTTTGGCGCTCCTTTTGCCGCGTTTTGTCTTACCGCCCTTCGCTTCGCCTTCGCTCGCGGCGGCGGGTGTGGAAGAGAGGGGGGCCTCTCCAGTCGCCTCGCCACGCTTGCGTTTGGGCAACCCTTCTACGATGACGAGGCGTTGTTCGGTCAGAAAGGGCATGGTTGTGGTCGTAATAAACAGGGTGGTGAGGTCAACCTCGGCCCCATCATAGATATCCTGGTTATACTCGAAATTCCCTTGTTGGCGTATTTTTCTTAGTTGTTCGCGGCTGCTGAACTCGTCATCGCCGTGTAGCAGATAAAACATTTACTCTTCTAGCGGATGGCGGCGGCGATAGTCGTCGCTGCGGGAACGAGCTACGAGCAGATCGGTGATAATACCGAATGACAGGGCCAGCGCGCCACAGAAGAAGATTGCGCTAAAGAAAACGGCAGTCGGGCTGGCACCGGGGAGTGGTGTGTCATAGATGAGCGTACCGGCCCAGCCGAGAATAATCAGAAAGCCCAGCACACCGCCGATGAAGGCCCCGATGACAACGGCGAGCCAGCTTTTTACCGAGCTAATCCAGAACGCCAGGAACAGCGAGATAGCCAGGGCAATAATAAGGCCGAAAATATCGCCAATAAAAATACCACTGGTAGGAGCAAAATTTAACGTAGGCATAGCTAAGAAAGCCTCCTAAGCAAGCACACAGCATCCGATGGATGCCTTGTGAACAATCATAATCCGATACACGTCCAATTATACGGCACATCTCTTCGCCGTGACAATAGGTGCGCAAATCATCTCGGCCACGATTTTGCCTGATAGGATGACGAGGGGTACACCGCCGCCGGGGTGTGTGCTGCCGCCGACGAAGTAGAGGTTGCGCACGAGTTTTGAGCGATTGCCAGGGCGGGTAAAAGGGGCCATGCGGGCATTCGATGAAAGGCCATAGATTGCACCAGCGTTCGCACCGTACTTTTGGTAGAAATCTTCAGGTGTCAGGAGAGCTTCACAGACGATATGCTGACGCAGGTCGCTCAGATCGATTTGTGGATAGCGCGTCAGCTGTGTGAGAATGTGGTCATAATAGGCTGGTGCGTCCTGACGCCAGTTGCTGTGCGCCGTCAGGTAGGGTGCATTGACCAGGATGAAGAGGTTCTCGCAGCCGGGCGGGGCCTGCGTGGCGTCGCTGCGCGTGGTTGCGCATACGTAGATAGTCGGGTTGCGTTGAGGTATATGATGGACAAAGAGATCATCAAATTCAGCGCGATAGTCGTCTGAAAAAAAGATGTTGTGGTGAGCCAGTTGCGGATATTGTTTGTTCAAACCAAGCATGATGACGAAGCCGGAGCAGGATGGTTCCAGTTGTGCTAACCGCCTGATATAGCCGGATTGAGCGTGCTGGCTGATGGCGGGCGAAAGCAGTTCGCGGTGTGTGGTCACCACATCACTATTGGCAATCACGACCTCGGCGCGCACGACACGTCCATCGGCCAGCACGACGCCGCGTGCCTCGCCATGCTCGACCAGGATACGCCTCACCTCACAGCCTGTCCGAATCTGCACGCCCAATTCACGGGCCAGGCGTTCGCAGGCGCGCGCCAGTGCGTAGATACCGCCGCGTGGATACCAACCGCCGTCGGCCATCTCCACGTAAGGAATGATGCTATAGACCGAGGCTACCTGATAGGGTGAGGAGCCGTTGTAGGTGGCATAGCGGTCAAAAAGTTGCTGTAAGTGTGCGTCTTGAAAGAAAGCGCGTATGCACTGATCGAGCGTAGAGGGCGAGAGCGCGGTCAGCACGGCTCTGAGACGTTCTATGTGCGTTGAAGATACCTCACCATTATGGCCATGCAGCACGTAGCGGATGAAGGTACGCATGACATCGAACGGGCTGCCCAGGCTGTGGTAGAGAAACGGGTCGGCGGCGGCCTGATAGAGTTTACGTGCATATTCCAGAAAGCGGCACAGCGCCTCGGCGTCGTGGGCGTTGAGCCGCGCGAACTCGGCGCGCAGGCGTTCGTGGTCGCGCCAGGCGTTTAACGTGAGGCCGTCGCGGTAGAAATAGCGACAGGTGATCTCTAGCGGCAATAATTCCAGGTAGTCTTCCAGGCGGCGACCGGCAACATGAAACAGATCATGAAAGACCTGCGGCATGGTAATCAGCGAGGGGCCGGTATCGAAGCTGAAACCGGCAAGCTGCAACTGATTGAGCTTGCCGCCTACGCGCGCTTGCCGTTCAAAGATCGTAACGCGCCATCCTTGCGCCGCCAGATGAATGGCCGCCGACAGCCCGCCCATGCCTGCGCCAATGATAATACAATCCTGTATCCGGTATGTCATGCTCCTACCTCTATATAATATATAGTAACTGATGTCATCATAATGCACAGGCGGGTAAGTATGATCGTGGCACGGAAATTTCCCTTTGGCGACTGGCTGGTGGGGCGTCTGATCTATAGCTCCTTGCACAAACATTTTGATCGCATCTACTTTCGCACGCGCGTTCGCTCTGTCGAGAGGCATCTACCCATCATCGTATGCGCCAATCACTTTAGCTGGTGGGATGGCTATATTGCCTATCTGGTCGAACATTATCTTAAGCTGGATGGCTACCTGATGATGGAAGAAGCGCAATTGCGGCGCTATTTCTTCTTTGCCTGGGCCGGTTGCTTCTCAGTGAACCGCGAACACGCCCGCTCGGCTATGCAATCGATTCAGTACGCCGCGCGCCTGCTCAAAGAGCGCCCAGGACGACTGGTCTGGCTCTTTCCGCAGGGCGAGATCGTGCCGAATGATCGCCGCCCATTGACCTTCTTCTCCGGTGCTGCCCATCTGGCACGCCTGACCTGCCCGTCGCTGCTCTACCCATTAGCCAGCCGCATCGAATATATGGCTGAGCAGCGTCCCGATCTGTATATCAGTCTGGGCGCTCCACTGATGGTCACGGAGGACATGAGTCGTGAAGTTGGTTTCCTCAAACACTGCACGCGCCAGCTTGAGACCAGTGTGACGGCGGAACTTGACCAACTGCGCGACGATGTAATTGCCTGTCGCCGCGATGATTTTACCTTGCTCATGCGCGGTCAAGCGTCAACTAATAGAATATTTGATAGCCTGCTCTTCAGAAAGCAGATTGCCAGGCACTGATGAAAATGCAGATGATTCTCACCATGCTCCAGTTCGGCTACACGCCGCCTGTCGTTCTTACAGGCACTGTATTGATGATCTTGCTGGTGATGCTCGGCATATTGATCGTCAACCTGCTCACCTTTCGTCGCCTCGCTCCGGTAAGGGTAGAGGATGAAGCGCTGCCGTTCCTGTCTGTTCTGGTACCGGCACGAAACGAAGAGCCATGCATTGCAGCATGCGTGCGTTCGCTGGTGGCCCAGCAGTACGAGCCGCTGGAGGTGCTGGTGCTGGATGACGATAGCACGGATAACACAACGGCTATCGTACAGCAGATTATTGATGCATTGCCGCCGGAACAACGGGGCAGGCTGCGCTTGCTGCATGGCGAGCCACTACCGCCGGGCTGGGTGGGCAAGAATTTTGCCTGTCACCAGCTTGCGCAGCACGCACGCGGCGCGTATCTGCTCTTCACGGATGCCGATACTGTTCACGCGCCTGCAATGGCCAGGAGCGTGATCCGTGCTATGCGCGAATATGGCGTTGATCTTTTAACGGCGCAACCAGAATTTCAACTCGGCAGCCTGGGCGAGCGGCTCATCATTCCCCTGCTCAACTTCACCATCCTGACCTTGCTGCCCATAGCGCTGATTCCACGACGTCCTGAGCCTGCGCTGGCGACCGGCAACGGTCAGCTTTTGTGCTTCCGCGCCGCCATCTACCATGCTATCGGGGGCCATGCGGCTGTGAAGGCGCGTATGCTGGAGGATGTTCTGCTGGCGCGAGCCGTCAAAGCCGCCGGTTATCGCCTGCTTTTCATGGATGCCTTTGATCTGGTGCGCTGCCGCATGTATCGTTCGTTTGCCGAAGTCTGGACTGGTTTCTCCAAAAATCTCTACGCTTTCTATAATTATTCACCTGTCTTTGCCCTACTGGCCTTGCTACTCAATTTTGTACTTTTCGTGCTGCCAGCGCTAATTTCGCTGAGCGCGCTGTTCGTGCCACAGCCAGCATTAGCTATTTTCTTTGCCTTCTGCGCCTATCTCGTTAGTGTGTCGATGCGTGTCCTATTGACGTTGCGCTTCACACGTACACAGCGCGGCTTGATGCTGGCGCTTTGCCTGCTCCATCCGTTCTCTATCCTGCTGGAGTGCCTGATCCTTCTCAATTCAATGCGCTGGCACTACAGCAAACGGGGAATGCTATGGAAGGGACGATACTATGTAGAGCGAGATAGCGGCCAGCAGACCCATTCCCACCGCGAGATAGTAGCCATGCGTCAAATCGACCAGCCCGAACATGAACAGGCTGGCCGCGAAGAGAACGCGCGGAACCAGCAGCGCCAATCGTAAGGTAAGTCGTAGGGGCGTACCCTTGTAGAAATTCGTAATCTCCTTCCTCTCCTGGTTGTCTGTCGTGTCTTTGTGATCGCCCGCCGTTTCTCCATGGACAATGCTATCGAAATCTCCTTTGCTATGTATGAGGCGATCTGTAAGCCAGAGCAGCAACGCAGCGACGGCAAACCAGGCGGCGAAATTGGTGAGTGGCACGCCGTAGCAGCTCAGGCCGGTCGGTGTGAGCCATTGCCAGTAATGTTCCAGGTGAGATGCGACCGGCTCAATCTCCAGGTCGAGCAGCATTGCCAGCGCTGCCCCGACCAGGAGGAGGCTCAAAGATAAGCGGCGCGTGGGCCGGTAGAGCCAGCCATAGCTACCTGAAATGACCATGAGCCAGGCAAACATGACAGCCAGAGGAACGTGTCCCGGCAAAAGTGGAAATAAGACAGCGGTGTAATGATAGACGCCAAAAGGAAAGCCTGTGTTGACGCCAATGGCTTCTACCAGATACGAAAGCGCGATGATAAGCAGACTTGCCAGCAGGCCGCGACGCCAACCAACGCTGATGAGCATTGCGCAAATCACCAGCGTGCCTTCCAGAAAGAGCAGTGTACTCCCGGCCCAGGCCAGCGAGAAGGGCGGCTGTACGTTAAACGCCACGCCCGTGACGGCAATGGGATAGGCGACACAGAACAGGATACATAGGAACCATAACGGGCGTTTCAGCAGCGAAGCAGCGCTCATATCTGTCCCTGCACAACATCAATGATACGCGCGTAGGCCGCAGTTTTGGTGATAATTGTCATTGCGCCCGTCTGGACATCCATCGCGTAGAGCGCATTACTGCTGTAAAAAGTGATGATGTTGTTGTTCATCCACGCCCCTAACGTAACAAAATTTGCTAGCGAGGTCGCAATGAGCTGTGGCTGTCCTACCTGAAGTTTGCCATGCAGCATTTTGACCTGCACACTATAGACGGCGTAGTGGCGGTCAAAGGGTGCCTGAGCATCGCTGGAAAATTCCAGGTAAACAAGCGTATGGCCATCCGGCGAGAAGAGCGGCGTGGCAATCCAGTGGTATTCAGCGATATTGCTCAGTTCATGCTGAGCGGGTAGGATGGTATGATTTTGTGTCAGCGTCGGCAGGTCGCCATGAAGCAAGGCGATGGTCAGGCCGGTGGCGTGATTGAGATTTACGAGGTCAGCGGGCACACTCTGGTCGGTCGGCTCCGGCGCGACACCCTCGGCAGGTGCGTAGAGCAGTACCGGTTGATGTGGCATCAGCAGCAATGGCCCCTGCTGCGCGTCCTCGGAGAGTAGTTGCTGTGGATCATCGGCGGGCAGTTCGCGTAAATCAAGTATCCAGAGTCCGCTACGCACCGCGTCATGATCGCCGCGATCATCGCTTAAGAGCAAAAACGAGTGTGCAGCAACCCCTGGCTCCTCCAGAAAAGAGAAGACACGGAAACAGGGACACTGATTGGCCGGTTGCTGATAGATGAGCGTGGTTTGCGCGAAGGTAGCGGGGGCAAGCGAAGTGAGGTAGAGGTTGGTATTACCCTTGCCATTCAGTGGCTCGGTACTCCAGGCCACCAGTGTGCTGTCGTCACTCAGCACCATCGAGGTAATGATCTGTCCGGCGGCGAGTTTAGCCACCTGAACAGGTGTATCGGTTGCCAGCGTTGTGACCCAGAGACCGTCGCCGCTATAAAGCAGCAGGCCAGAGGCCGTTAGCACCGGCTTGATGGACGTTGAGTACACGTAGCCGGGCGTGAGCAGAGATTGAGGCTTACCCCCTGTAACGGGTATCTTATAGATGCCATTCTGTGACTCATAGATTATTGCTGCATCGTTGGTCAGGTGTAGCGGCGGAGCGTTAACCTCACCAGGAGCCGTCAGTGGCGGTTGATCGGGCGTATCTGCATCGGTGGCATGCAAAATTTTTTGCCCATTCGGCCCTTTGCCGGTCGAGGCCAGCACCTGCGGCAGCGAATAAACCGAGAAGCCGGTAAAGATCAGCAGCAGTAGCCCTACTACACTCAGGAAGGCGATGAGGCTCCTCCTGGCCGGGTTAGCTTGCAACTCTTCTTTTAAAGATGTCGGCGCTCTATCCTCTAATGGAGTCTTTTCAGGAATATTAGTAGCGGGCCGTCTCACAAAATCTCTCCTTGCACCGCGCCGCTATACACAACGCCTGATCGGGCCACCGGCCAGATACATGTTGATGATGCCGCAAGCACATAGCGTGCGGTGTTAAATATATTCGGATATTATAACGTACCTTTGCATGCTAGAGTTACGAATAAAAATACAGCATCCCACCAAAAAACCGACCTATGTAAGACCCGCCAGGGACACCCCTACAATGATCGTATCTCATTGTAGGGGCGTCCCTGGCGGGTGCTCTGTTTCGTGGTCGGATACCACGCTCGCTATCTCGCGGCTTGCCCTGTTTCCTCTACCAGTCACTCAGACGGCCATGTTCAACGAGCCAGCGGATAAAACGATGATAGTTAGTTTCTTCCCGTGCTATCCGCTCCTCATATTCTTCCTGAAGCTTGATTAACTTGTACGCCTCATCTACCGTAAAGCCCTCATCCAGGAGGGTATCGATGAGCAGATCCATGTATTGCTGTTGCTGATCCTGCATTTGCTAAATCCTCCTTATCCTGGCCTGATTGCCTTGTCATAGTAAGTCTGATTTGATAACCATCAGGTGCCATCGCAGTCCCATGCTGGCAATGGCACCTGAGCCTGTAAAATGCTTTTTACGCCGTGTACGAGCAGATTTCTGGCGCTTCATCGTGAGAAGCGCACTCCCCCAGCACGCAAACGGCGCAAAATCTATAACCAAAGATAGAGGTGCGGCGCTACAACCGTACCTCTACCGGACAAAAATGGTGTTACCTGAACAGATCGTTAACTGGCCTTAAGGTGTTATGTGATGCACAAATGAGTAACCTCATGAGTAAGAGCCGTGCATCGCTTAGCTACTTAACTCTTACATGCTACTATACATTGTATAGTATACCGTATGAGTTGTCTTTTTGCCAGTGTTTGTGGGATGATTTTGCGAAATACGCAACTTCTTTCCTCTCAGGTTGCGCTATTCGGGCATAAGACCGGAATTTTTCACGAAAGATTGCTGCTGGCATCCCCCATTCTTCCTAGTGTTGGACGTTGGAAGAATGGGGAGACGATAGAACTTTCTATCTTCACCGATCTATTGTGTATCATAACGGTTGAAACACAGCTTTGGCCACAACCATTCTGATAGAACCAACCATACAAGCGCTCTTTCACAAAATTTTCACAATATCGTCGTCTGGCTCAAGTCGCTTTGCAAGCCAATCTATACTGTAATGTGTGACCTTCCAAATGAGCAAATTTTCAGGGAAGCTTGACAAGATGCGCGTTCTATTGTACAATTCATCTCAACGAAAGGAGGTGGTGTGTAATGGATCAATGTAGTCGTTGCACAGGCAGCGTGGTAGATTCTCACACCTTTCCGACAAGAGAGGTTACACGGTAATTTTCTCGTGTCGCATCCGACTTAGCAGTCTGGTGAGGGTTGAAAAAACATACAGACACGGAGTAGGTTGTTTTTGAGATCTACATGCTGTCTGTGCAGCACCCCCCAGAGCAAAGGCGAAATTCAAGTCTTGCCCCTGCTCTGGGATTTTTATCATGAATGATACCCGTAAAGCGCTTTTCCATATCTGAGCGTCCTCGTCTATTTCATTGTTTTATCGGTGGTCTTGAGCCTATGTTGCAGGTAGGCTCTTTTCATTGAATGTGTCATCTTCCAGCGCTTTCTGCTCCCGTTCCGTGTCTACCCGTTGTTGGGGAGTAGATTGAGTCAGATTGAGTTGATATAAGTAAGTACTAGAATATAGTAATGTGTGGACGAGACAAATCCTGTAGAACGGCTTGACATTGCTGAACTCCAGCGCCGACTTCAGACCGGTGTGTTCGGGAGACAAGAACGCCTGGTGTATTTCCCGGCAATAGACTCGACCAATACGCGGGCAATGCAGCTTGCGCTCGATGGAGCAGACGAAGGTGTGGTTGTCGTTACTGACAACCAGTACGCGGGTCGAGGGCGGCAAGGACGCCAGTGGGTAGATGTTGCGGGGTGCAATTCCATCACTTCGCTGGTCCTGCGACCACGCTTTGCTCCTTACTTGCTCGTGATGCTCGCGGCCCTTGCCGTGGTTGATGCGATTCACGAGGTCTGTGATGTCAGTGCTGGCATTAAATGGCCCAATGATGTGTTGATCGCGGAACGAAAAGTGGCCGGCATTCTGATCGAAACCAGCCGCGACCACGCCGGGCAGATGCTCGCTGTTATGGGCATCGGCGTCAATGTGAATGCCCATCCCGCCAGCCAGGCGCACAGTTCCGAGGAAACCGTAGCGCTCCTTAACAGGGCAACCTGTCTTGAGGAAGTCTGTGGGCATAAAGTGAATCGTGAGCAATTTATCGCTTCGCTCTTGCGCTTCATCGAAACCTCTTATGTTGCGCTACAAGACGAGGCGACCCAGACAACTGCTGCAACCCATCCCGGCAGCAGACTTCCAGTCTCACAGGAAGTACGCGAGCGATGGCGTAGTCATCTATGCATGCTCGGTCGTACCGTTGAAGTGCGACAGGGTGGTACGGTTCTCAGCGGTGTTGCTGAGGATGTCAACGGCAGCGGAGAGCTGTTACTCCGTCTGTCTGATGGTACACAGATCAGTATTACCTGGGGGGAGATTGGGTACCCCACACTCTAGGTTGCTGATGTGGAAAAAAGATGGCGCGAGCCGGTCTTGCGCCAATATAGAGGGGAACAGAACATGGAAACACAAGATGTATTCCTCACTGACGAAGGACGACGACTTGCACTCAGTCAGCTAGAATTTCTGCGCACGGTCAAACGCGCGGAGGTCGCTCAATACCTGCATGAGACGAAAGAGTCCGGTGACCTGATCGATAACGCGGCCTACGAGGATGCCAAAAGCGAACATGCCCGGCTTGAGCAGCGCATTCAGGAATTGGAAACGATGCTGGCGCGTGCCAAGCCGATCACACGTGCGCCCGCCGATGAAATTACGCTTGGCTCCGTCGTCCATCTTCGCTCAAGCGAGGGCAAAGAGTATCGGTACACGCTTGTTGGGGCTTTTGAGGCACAGCCCAGCGCCGGGCGCATCTCCAACGAGTCACCGGTCGGTAAGGCGTTGCTGGGTCATAAAGCTGGCGATCATGTCATTGTCTCTACCCCAGGCGGTTTGCGCGAGTACACCATCCTCGCTATTGAGTAATACTTGCCACCTTCAGCAAGGATGCTACACTGAATAACAGCACCTGTGATGCTCTGTGACTGAGAAAAAGGTCACAGAGCATTTTTTTGTACAGCGTGCTCCCTCGCACAGGGTACTACTCAGCAAGATCAACAAGAGGGGGACTGTATCATTATACAGGCGATTCCTTGTGTTCACCTTGTTCATTTAGTGCATTGAATATGCCTGTGGTATCTCCCATTGCGCCAACCAGTTGCGGCTCTGATGGTCGCGCGCACGAATGATGATCTGTCGCTCGTAGATATAGAGAGCGAATGAGGCCAGCACATCAGGCGTATCGGCGCGATACACCAGTTGCGTGCGCTCCTCGTTCCAGCGTGCCCCCGCGAAACGCCCCGTGTACCAGGGTGACATCAGGTTAAGGTGCGTTACCGTGTGCCCGCCCAGCGTCTCGCTCATGACAAGCTGAGGCGAACCCCAGCCGGAATGGGTATGACCGCTGATATAGAGCGCGGCATGCTCGTGTCTGGCGAGGATGGCACGTACCTCATCTGAATTTTCGACAAAGAAGAAGGGGTCAAGCGAATCGTCATCCAGGTTGCGGTGTGGGTCGCGGTCCAGCACCGTGTTGTGAAGCGGGCAGTGCGCAAAAATGATGGCGCGTCGGCCCGCATGGCGCGTTAGTTCCTCGTCCAGAAAAGTCAGCGTCTCCGGTGAGAAGATCACGTGCGGATTCTCGTAGCGTTCGCCGGGCAAGAAAGGATCGGGTTGGTCGAGCATGATGCAGGCAACGGAGTCATTGTGACCCGCCGTCCAGCTATAGCGTATCGGTCGGCCCCATGCCGCGCTGAATTCTGCTCCGGTATGCAAGGTATCTTCTGCACCGTCGGGTTGAAATTCATGATTGCCAATGCCAGGGTAGAGCGGCACTGTGCCCAGTTGTTCGCTGAGTATATGCTTTGCCAGTGCGTAGTGTTGGGGTGCGCCCTTATCAACCAGATCACCCGGCGAGACACAAAAAGCCGGTGGCCCCTCTTGCTGCCAGAGTGCATGCAAATCATGGAACATGTGTGTCATGCGCGGCATATGAATGGCTTGCCACGGCTTCCACGCGCGAAAATGCATATCGCCAATGGCCCAGAAATAGACTAAAGCTTGCTCGGTCATTTTTATTGTGTTGCTCCTATTTTTCTGTGCGTGTCTGATACTTCTGTGGATATCAGACCATCTCAAGCTATTATACAAAAGTGATGTTATCGCAATGTGAAGAGACGGGAGAAAAACAGGGCGACCCCCGCAGCCGTCCTGTTTTCAGATATTGACAGACGGCCCCATCCATGTGAGAATGCACATTGCTTTAGATGTGTGTTGTACAATGCCTGGCAAGTGTGTAAGCAATGTGGACAAAGAGCAGCAAACAGGGAGGATATAGCTCGTGGATGAACTTCGTGAGCAGGTGATGCGCCGTATTGAGCAAGAAAAAGTTCGTTTCATCAATCTGGAATTTACTGACGTGGTTGGTATGGCCAAATGCGTTACTATTCCGGTTGAGCAGTTCCCAAGTTGTATTGAAAATGGTCGCTGGTTTGACGGCTCGGCGCTTGATGGCTTTGCCCGCATCGCCGAAAGTGACATGTATCTCTTCCCTGACCTCTCCACCTTCGCTGTATTACCGAATAATGTGCGTCCAGCCCCTGCTTTGCCTCAGTTAGATCACGAGCTTGCTACCAAAGATGATATGGTAGCACGGGTGATCTGCTTTGTGCGCACGCCCGACGGCGAGAGCTTTGACGGCGACCCGCGCGCTATGTTACAGCGCACACTTGAACTGGCGCGGAGTATGGGCTATGGTTTCCAGGTCGCGCCCGAACTGGAGTTTTTCCTGTTGCGCCAGGATGAGAAGGTGCCGACGCCACTGCCCCACGATAGCGGCGGCTACTTTGATCTCTCAACCGACCTGGCCGCAACGGTGCGTCATCAGATGGTGCGTGCCCTTCAGCAGATGAATATTCCTATCGAGGCCAGCCACCACGAGGTCGCCGCCGGACAGCACGAGCTTGATTTTGTCGCCGATGACGCACTGAGAATCGCCGACAATCTGATTACTGCCAAATATGTACTGAAGGCTATCGCGGCCCAGCATAATCTCTACGCGACTTTCCTGCCCAAGCCGCTGTATGGCATCAACGGCTCCGGCCTGCATATGCATCAGCAACTGGTGCGCCTCAGTAATGGTCAGAACGCTTTTGTCGATGAACGCGACGAGTATGGCCTCTCCGATATTGGACGCTACTTCATTGCCGGTCAACTGGCACATGCTCGTGCTATGTGCGCTCTGCTGGCCCCACTGATCAACTCTTACAAGCGGCTCGTGCCCGGCTTTGAGGCACCGGTCTTCATCAACTGGGGGCGCGTCAATCGGCAGGCTCTGATTCGCGTGCCGCGCGTGAGCCGCAATAGCAATATCTCCGGGCGCATCGAAATCCGCTGTAGCGACCCCAGTTGCAATCCGTATCTGGCTTGCGCCGTGATGCTGCGTGCCGGTCTGGATGGCATTCAGCGCCGCCTGACGCTGCCGCCGCCGATGGACGAGAATCTGTTTTTGCATGATGAAAGCGAGCGTCTGCGTCCGCGCGCCAGCCTGCTACCCGCCACGCTGGGCGAGGCACTGGAAGCGCTACACGAGGATACGCTTATCCGCGAGGCGCTCGGCGATGCCATCTACGAGGGTTTTATGGATGCCAAAACCATCGAATGGACAGAGTACCGCCGCCAGGTGCATGCCTGGGAGATCGAGCGCTACCTGCCCATTTTCTGATCTATGAGGTCAGCAACGCGCGCTGACCTCATGCTTTTAGCGCAACTTTAGAACTGGAAGAAGAAGGCGTGCCAGTAGCCCTCATCACCCTGCATGTGACCGACGAATGGGCCTTTAAATCCTGTCATGTTGTCTTTGCTGTAAGGGACGCCGATGCCGAAAATCTTCATGCCGCCTCCCAGATCAAAGACAACACTGATGTTGTTCTGCTCCAACATAGCGGAAACATTTGCAACAGTGCCATCAGGTAGATTGAAAGTGCCGGTCAGGGTCTCCTTGTTCAACACAATCGCGCCCGTGTAGAGCGTTCCGGCGTCAGGGCCATGCTTCGTCTTGCCCCAGAAGGCCAGCGCTAGCACATCGCTCGGATTAGCAACCGGATAGGCGCTCCAGATACCGGAGGCCACCCAGTAATTGTTATTGTAGTAGTTGAAGGTGCCAACCAGTTCCCCGTTGTTCTGCTGTGTGCCAACGCCCTTGATAATAGGCTGGCCCTCAGCATTGTAGAACGTGATGTTGAAATTACCATCTTTCAACTCACCACTGACGGAAATTTGCGTGCCATCAGGCTCGTGTAGATTGCCGTGGAAGCAGTAAGGATGAGGGTAGCAGTAGTAGGGGCTATTAAAATTGACATTCAGACCACCTGTGATGGCTGTGTTTGTGTTGGCCCCCTTTGTAATCAGGGCGGTGAAAGCGAAATTGGCCATGCCGGAACCACCGTTCATCGACTGGGCATGCGCCTGACCGCCAGTGAGGACAAAGAGTGCAGCTACAAGAACCAGTGCCATCGGCAGAGCGACAATAGATGCCATCAGGGATGTCCCACGTTTGAACATACTGTCCTCCTTGTGTAGGTATGCAATAACGAACTACACCTCTGCCATCCTACAAAATATATGGTATGTAGGATGTATTGATTGAACTACGCATTCCTCGTGAAGAGTTTTATTCAGTTTGCGACTCTTCCGACTAACCACACTAATGACGCTAGAAAGAGTAAAAGCTCGTACAAATATGTAACCCGAACCAAAAAATTGATGGTATTGATGCCAATGTCGCATCTCTATCCTTTCGGGGGATGTTGGTGGTCGGTGTAGGGGCGTCATTCATGACGCCCTGGCAGCCCGTTGATCTGCACACGGGCGTCATGAATGACGCCCCTACACCGATTTGCCCAGGAAGGATAAACAGCCCAATGTCAAAATCATTGATTTTTGGCCCGTTGCATGCTATGATTTATTGTGTAATCCTCATAAGAGGCTCCTCGCCTCGCATGGTACATGTTTTCCACACGGTTACGCCACGAAAGGGACTCTCCATGCCCGCAGAACAAAACACATCCTCTACAACAATTTCACCACACAATACTGCCATTCCCGCGCTCAGCACGGGGCGCTGGCTCTGGTTTGGTCTGCAAAGCTTCACCCGCCCACAATGGGAAGAGGTCTGTACACAGGCCGCGCAGTGGCAGCTCCAGGGTCTACATCCAAAGGTCGCCGATGGCATCAATCGCTGGTATGACGATGCCGGTTTGCAGATGCTCAAGGAGGTCGCAGCGCAGCATCATCTGCATGTCATTCCCTACCATTATTGTTATGGCCCACAGTTCGGCCCGCAACAGATTAGCACCGAGGCAAGCATCTCCATCTGGGCCGGGGAGGTTTTTGGTGCCGTCATTCCCGACATTGAGGACCAGTACATGGGACAGTATGAGAGCGCGGCCAGCTTTGCACAGCAGGTACGCGCCAGCTTTCATGGCCTCTGGATGCCCACGCTGTACGCCAATCCCCTCACCCATCCTGTGCCGCTGCTCTCCCTGAATCCCTATATGGATGCCTGGTTGCCCCAGGTCTACTTCGCCGAATGGGACGGCAATGCGCAAGATGGCATCAACTATGTCTATCCGC
The DNA here is from genome assembly GCA_034436045.1 of Ktedonobacteraceae bacterium. Taxonomy (GTDB): domain Bacteria; phylum Chloroflexota; class Ktedonobacteria; order Ktedonobacterales; family Ktedonobacteraceae; genus H111-94. The sequence goes on from DAOTVZ010000303.1 coordinate 20,648, forward strand.
AGTGGCAACATTTTGATCAGCTTGCCCATGTGCAGGGCCAGGGCGGCTTAAAGCCCATCTTGCCCATCATTTCACTGGCTAACCGTATCGCGCCGGAGCAGGTAAGCGATTTCATCGCGCGCATGCGCAACTATGGCTACATCGGCTTCTGGCACTATGGCCTCTATGCACCCTACGCTAGCGTGATTCAGCATGCCCCCATGCCAGCACCACAGCCTGCTCGACCGTCCCCGACAAACCCTGCGCCGTCCCAGCCAGCACCGCTCAGTTTCAATAGTGATGACCGCCAGGTCTGGACACTCTGCAAGGACATTCCCATCAACGAACAGAGCGCCATTGAACAGAGCTGGCTCCGCGCCCGCTACCAGCGCGGCTGGAACTTTGGCCCACCGTTGGAGTCAGAGCATCGCGTGACGCGCAACTCAAAAAGCTACATCGAGCAGCAATTCAGCGCCGCCCGCGCCTCGCTAGACACCACCAGCAACGTGTTAACCTGGTGGACGGCTGACGGCCCCGTCCACGTCTAAGCTGCCAGGAGGCGAGATAGACACGAAGGGTATCTCTATAATGAATAACGGGTAATAAAAGCTTTGTATTATTGTAGAGGTACCCTCGCTGCTATCCTATCCCCTTGCCGTGACCATCCCTCTCGTGCTTATAATGGGGAAGAGATTGTATTTTTATCGACGACGTTTCCAGCCTGATAAGGAGTTCTCTATGACAACGATGGGTAGAGAGATCAAGGAAGAAGTCTTTGTAGACGAATACACCGGTGGACTGATCGGGCCAAGCCTCGGCTTCGCGGCTACTATTAAGGATGGAGGGTACATCCGTTGTGTCGTGCCTCCTGGCTGCTGGGGACCGATGATTACGCCGGAGTTTCGTGGGGGCCACGAAGTCACGCGCCCTGTTGCAGTGGAGGGGGCCAGAGTGGGCGACGCGCTTGCTATTACTATCGAGTCTATGCGCGTGCTTTCACTGGCGACCTCTTCTGGCACGATGGTGACAAATCAGGCGGCCTTTGGCGATGACCCATTTGTTGACAAGAAATGTCCGGGCTGTGGTACACCCTGGCCCACGACGCGCGTTGAAGGAACGGGCGAGGACAGCATTCGCTGCACAAAATGCGGAGCGGTCGTCAAGCCCTTTGGCTTTGAGGAGGGTTACACTATCGTCTTTGACCACGACAATATGGTCGGCTTGACGGTTAGCGCAGATGCGGCCCACGATTTTGCATTGCATGCCCGCGAGGTTGCAGCGTTACCCGCCAATGCCCGTCAGCATCCTATCCTCCTCTTTGAGCCGCATACCATCCCTGGCACGCTGGCCCGCCTGCGCCCATTTATCGGCAACATCGGTACCACGCCGAGCGTTGATTTGCCCGATTCGCATAACGCAGGCGATTTTGGCAATTTCCTGGTAGGGGCGCATCACCCTTATGGCATGTCGTTAGAGGAACTCAACCGCGCCAAGACCGATGCTCACCTGGACACAAACGAAGTACGCGCGGGCGCGATCTTAATCTGCCCGGTCAAGATTGATGGTGGCGGCGTGTATATCGGCGATTGCCATGCCAACCAGGGTGATGGTGAACTGGCGCTACATACCACCGACATCACGGCGGAGGCACGGGTGCGCGTCAATGTCATCAAGAATCTCCAACTGGATGGTCCTATCCTGTTGCCAGTGGCGGAAGATTTGCCCTTCATCACTCGCCCCTTCTCAAAGGAAGAACTGGAGGCAGGTACGCGGCTGGCTCAGCGCTACAACGTCACATTGCAGCGCAACATGGGGCCTGTCCAGTTCATCGGCACGGGTCCCACGCTGAACGAGGCCACCGATAACGCTATCGAGCGCGCAGCCAATGTTCTGCAAATGACGAAGGCCGAAGTGCGCAATCGTTGCACAATCACCGGCTCGGTAGAAATCGGTCGCTTGCCGGGAGTTGTTCAGTTGAACATGCTCGCGCCTCTGTCGCGGCTGGACGCCATCGGCATCGGGCCATATGTTCGTCAGCAGTATGGTCTCTAATCCGTAGAGAGGCAAGACGCTCGTCTTGTCTCTCCAGATATGGAGAGCGAGAGCTTGCAAATACATGTCACGCTGTATGGTGGAGCGCGTGTTGTCTCCGGCCAATCGATGGTAGACCTGTCATTTGAGGCCCCTCATGTTACGCTCGCACAGGTAGTGGAAGAGCTGATCGCTACCTATCCGCGTGCGCGGCCATACCTGCTGAGCGAAACAGGAGCATTAAACGCCTCCATCCGTGTGCTGGTGAACAATGAGAGGCTCGATCCTGCTGACGCGCTGGCTACCGTGCTGCATGCTGAAGATCATATCGTGTTGCTTGTCGCTGTAGCAGGTGGGTAGGAGAGGCCCCCCTTGCATCCTATGATATACTGCTATTACAAAACAACTTGATAGCATTGGCGATGATGAAGAGGAGTAGCCTGCCAGGGATAGGCAGCGAGCCGACGATTGGTGCGAGGTCGGCTATTACAGCAGGTGAACGGCGCTTCGGAGCCGGTCGAGCAGTGAATGAGTGGCTTCACGAGGGTGAAGAAGCAGGGTGGAACCGCGCATGCTTTCGTCGGGTAGTGGCCCCAGGCCTACCAGAAAGCATTCGTCCCTGGGCATCAAAGATGCCTGGGGCTTTTTAGTCTGTTGTGAAGAAAGGAAACCACTCATGACGCTAGCAGAAAGCAGCGAAAACAAAGCGACAGCGGCGGTCAAAGATACCCCGCTGGTACCAATTGAAAAAGTGGTTGCGCTGAGCAAACGGCGCGGCTTCGTCTACCCCAACTCGGAAATCTACGGCGGCGTGGCCGGTATCTATGACTTCGGCCCGCTCGGCGTCGAACTACGTAACAATATCCGCCGCTACTGGTGGTGGTCGATGGTGCAACTGCATGACAACGTGGTGGGCATCGAGGGCGCGAATATCACCCATCCGCGCGTCTGGGAAGCCAGTGGCCACGTTGAAAATTTCGTTGACCGCCTGACCGAGTGTTCCAATTGTAAACGCCGCTTCCGCGTCGATCATTTGCCCCCAGAGAACTGGGAGCAGCGCAAATGCCCCGCCTGCGGCGGCAAGCTGAGCGAGCCGCGCAACTTCAACCTGCTGATGGAAACCTACCTGGGCGTGGTTGAGGGCGACCGCATGAAGACCTATCTACGCGGCGAAGCCTGCCAGAACATCTACCTGGACTACGACAACGTACTGAAATCCTCTCGCATGCAGATTCCCTTTGGCATCTGCCAGATCGGTAAAGCCTTCCGCAACGAGGTCACGCCTGGCAACTTCCTGTTCCGCCAGCGCGAGTTTGAGCAGTGGGATCTGCAATTCTTTGTCCATCCCAGCCAGATGGAATACTGGTTCAATTACTGGAAAGAGTTCCGTTTCAACTGGTACAAGGGCATCATTAACCACACCGACCGTTTGCGCTTCCGCGAGCATGCGCCCGACGAGTTGGCACACTACGCCAAACAAGCCTACGACATCGAGTACCGCACCGTGCTTGGCTGGCAGGAATGGGAGGGTATTCACTGGCGGCAGGACTGGGACCTCTCGCGCCACAGCCAGTATAGCGGACAGGATTTGAGCTATACCGACCCGATCACGAAGGAGCGCTATATTCCCTGGATCGTCGAAACCTCCGGCGGCGTGGATCGCACCTTCCTTAACCTGCTGCTCGATGCCTACGAGGAGGAGCCAGACCCCTCCGGGCGCGAGAACGAGGTGCGCACCGTGCTACACCTGCACCCGATGCTTGCGCCGGTCAAGGTCGCTGTGCTACCGCTGCAAAAGAACAAGGAAGAGCTGGTATCAACTGCGAAGACGCTGCATCACAAATTGCAACGCCTGATGGTTTCGCAATACGACGACGTGGCAAATATCGGTCGTCGCTATCGCCGCCAGGATGAGATCGGTACTCCCTACTGCGTTACCATCGACTTCCAGACGCTGGAAGACCAGACCGTCACCGTGCGCGACCGCGACACCACGAGCCAGATTCGCCTTCACATGGAGGAAGTTCCCATGTATCTGCTCGAACGGGTGACATGGAAGTAGCCAGAGGACAGGTGCAACCAGTAGCGAGGTAAGGCGAGCGCCAGGGGACGCTCCTACAATGATACGATGCGTTTTTTTGCTCGTTTTCATTGTAGGAGCGTCCCCTGGCGCTCGCCTTGTAGCACGTCTTTTCATTTCTCTAAAAATCGTGGCTCACCCATTTGTTTCTATCTTATTAGTGGAGTCTTCTATACATGTGGTATTTTTCTAAACTTTATACAAGAATATTTACCAATATTTCACCGAGACCTTCACGTGCTGCGTATCTGTCTACGCTTAACATTAGCCATGTCGGGATGAGAGAGACACGGAACGAGGAAGCGAACTTCAGGGTAGTTCCTTCCAGTCTCGTGTAGGCAAAACCTCTCTGCACCACAATGGCATACTCTTTACGCAACAAGACTGTGCCATAAAAATTATAGTTTACAAAAAATATTAAAGTAAAAAGGAGAAAAACAATGGAAAACAGCATGAAGACAATTGAATTGAGCGACGAGCAATTGGCAACAGTTACTGGTGGGTTTGGCTCCGCAAAAAACTTTAACGCAACTTTGCAGTTCAACATCACAAACGTTGGCGCTCAGGCCGCAAACGGATATGGTATCAACCAGGTTGCCCCAACCAATAACAATGCCACACTGCAAGTAGCAGTGAGGAAGACCTTCTTCTTCTCCTAACCCAATCTCCAGGCAGGTTTTTGCTCTATCACAGTGCCTGTAACGCTTCCAGGCACAGGCATCAACCTGAGTTGTACCAGACACCAGAAGGATGCGAGAACAAAAACCTGCTCACCGGGCCAGTACTTCACAGCGGCATGGTTTTCCCGTGTGAAGGCCATGCTGCTTGTATCTATCCACACCACGCAGGATGCCAGGAGAAAAGTTACAGTCAACAATAAGTGGCGGACACACATTTTGAGTGACGAAGCGTTGTCACTCGTGACAGATGGGAATGCTCATAATTAAACGAGAGGATGCAGCATATGGAAAACAGCATGAAGATAACCGAACTAAGCGACGAGCAACTGGCGACCGTAACTGGTGGCTATGGCTCCGCAAGCAACTTTGCCATAGTCGAGCAGGCAAACATAGTACTAACCGGCACACTCACCGCAAACGATAATGGTATTAATCAGGTAGCCCCAACCAATATCGCCACCACGCTTCAGATTGCGAAGACGTACTTCTACGCCTAGCCCGGCCTCCAGGCAGGTTTTTGTTCTCCCACAGCGTCTATGGCGTTCCTGGAGCAGGCATCAACCTGAGGGATGTGAGAACAAAAACCTGTTCACCGGGCGAGCGTTTCATCGCAGCATGGTCCTCCCGTGTGAAGGCCAGGGCGTGTGTCTCTCTCTATACCACGTAGGGTGCCAGGAGAAAAGAGCAGGCTTCTGGAACGGTTTTCCCTCTCTTAAAATGCTATAACCCATCTATACTTTTTTAGTAGAGTTTTGTATAGATGAGGTTTTTATCTTAACTTAATCCATAAAATGTTCACCAATATTTAACCTATACTTAACATGCTTCGCACCCTCTCACAAGTATTATTAGCTATGTCGGAACGAGAGAGACAGAGAAAGATAAAGGAACTTTCGATGAGTTTCCTGGATGTCAGTATATAAACTCTCTTCGTATCCAAAAGGCATACTCTTATGTTAAGAAAGCTATGCCATAAAAAACGTATCTCACATACTATACACAAAGGAGAAAAGGACAATGGTAAACAACATGAAGGCATTTGAGCTGAGCGAAGAGCAACTGGCCACAGTGACCGGTGGATATGGCTTTAGCAAACAGAACAATGTATCCTTTATCTGGCAATATGCCCAGGCGAATGCGGCTGTCGTTAACGTGGCAGACCCGTACTTCGTCAAGAACTCTTTCAACAATAACCAGGCCCAGGCTGCTGCCGTCAATACCGCCTTCGTCTCGCAAGAGAACCAGAAGAACTAGCCCGCTCTCAGGCAAGTTTTTGTTCTCCTACAGAGCGTATGGCGTTTCCTGGCACAGAGATAAACCCAGGCTTGCAACATAGGCACGCGAGAACAAAAACATGTCTGGCGGAGCAGCGCTTCACAGCGGCATGGCCTCCACTTGTAGAGGCCATGCCGTCTGTATCATGCATACAATGTAGGATGGTTAGGAGAATAGTTACAATGCATAGTGATTTGCAGGTACACATACTGAGTGATGAAGAGTTGTCACCTGTGACTGGCGGGAGCCTTTTCCAGATCCAATTCAATATCGGCGTTGTTCCTCAAACTGCGGTTGCCAATAGTACGGCTGTCGTCTTATTCGGTGGCCCTGGTACGACTGGCATTGCCAGCAGTCTGGCCAGTACAGGACTCACTCTCCCACAATCGAATCTGGGCAGTACAGGATTTACTCTCCCATAGTCGAATCCGAGATAATCCCCCCCATTCACAGGGTATGTACATTAAGACAAAACAGACGTACCTACCCTGTGGATAGCAAAAAAAAGGAGTTAAGAACATTTATGCATAGCAATTTCCATATGCGCTCGCTCAACGATGAGCAACTGGCGCAGGTGACGGGTGGTGACGCTTATAATATGGGCAATACAGCCACTGTCTATCAGTTCGTCTATGCACCACAGTATATCTTTATCATCAACAGTAATATCAGTGGCTCTACCATTGGTGGGGATACGATCTACGAGGTTAGTTCGATCAGCCAGCTCAACCAACTGCTGAATATGGGTCATCATGCCCATCAGCATCATGATTATGATTATGACCGTGACCATGACCGCCAGCATCATAGACGGTAAAACGGAACGCTGGTCGGTCGGGATGGCTTACGGGTAATAGAAGTGATAAAGGCAAAAGATGAAGCCATGCTTCTATAGCACAAGGTAGGGAGATCCAACGATGCCGGTATCGAATAACACCATTTTTCGCAGCAAGATGATCCAAAAATACATCCAGAACAGGGAGAAGAGTGTGCTACCGCGTGTGATTGCACCTCCCGTGTTTCTCTTGTGCTGGTTCATCCTGATATTGCTCATCGCGGCAGGTGTTGCTGTCTGGCAGGGACAGGTGCCGGTGTATGTCAGCGGAACAGGCATTGTTCCTGGTCAGCATACCTCGTCTCAGCAGACCGGTACAGCGATTGCTGTCATCTTTTTGCCAGTCGGCAGTGTCTCTCGGCTACACGCTGGCTTGCCTATCCAGTTGCAAATTGGGCAGAGCGGGCCAGTGCTGCATACGGCCATTGATACCGTTGAGCGCACGCCTCTCAGCCCGCAACAGGTGCGGCAGCAGTATGGCTTGCAGGTGCCCGCACCTTCCTGTGTAGTCATTGCTGACTTAGGATCGGCATTTCCGGCCCACCTGTATGCCGGGAGCCTGGTGCAAGCGCAAATCCAGATTGGCTCAGAGAGCTTGCTTTCGCTCTTTCCTGTGTTGAATAGTTTGCTACACATTCGCTAGATGCAGAGATATGGAAGAAGATGATCTCACGCAACCGTTGCCATCCACAACAGAAAATGGGGGAACAAAGCAAGAGGTGGTTGTTTTGCCGCACATGGCTCTGCCTGACAGAAAGCAGCAGGCAGACTACTGGGATATAGAAACGGCGGAAACAGTGCCGACAATGCCTTCGCCTGAACTGGCAGAACTGCTTGCGCGTCGTGAGCGGCTGGCACTTGAAGAAACGCAGCATTTGCAAGCCATTACTATCGCCCCTGAGCCGAAAAAGGGCGATGCTGCCCCGACCGTAATTAATGCGAACAGAGCGGCAGAAAAAACTGTTGCGGCGTCACGTCGCCTGCTGCGCAGAAAGCGGCGTGTACCGGTCCTACTGCAAATGAGTATAGTCGAGTGTGGCGCGGCCTGCCTGGCCATGATCCTCAGTTATTACGGGCGCGCCACGACCGTGGCCGAGATCCGTGAACGCTGTGGGGTGGGACGCGATGGTCTCTCTGCGCTCAATCTAGTCAAAGCTGCGCGCAGCTATGGCCTGCGCGTGCGTGCTGTTTCTTTAGAAGAGAATGACTTTCGTTTCGTCACGCTCCCGGCGATTGTGCATTGGGAATTTAATCACTTTATTGTGGTTGAACGCTGGACGCCTGAAGCAGTAGACGTGGTTGATCCTGCATTAGGGCGCAGACGCCTGAGTGCCAAAGCCTTCGACGAAGGCTTTACCGGCGTCGTCCTCATGCTGGAGCCAGGGCCACAGTTTGCCTGTGTGAGCAAACCGGTGCAGTTGACCTTGTTGTCATACGCCAGAAGTTATGTGCAAAGCGCGCCTTGCTCGGTTATGCAGGTGCTGGGAGCTTCGTTGCTACTGCAAGTGCTGGGGTTGCTGTTTCCGCTGTTCTCCGCCATTGCCGTCAATGACCTGATCCCCATGAAGATGAGCAATGCCCTGGAAGCCTTCGGCATCGGCATAGTACTGGTGGTGCTGGCCCAGGCTATCACCCGCCTGCTGCGCGCCATGATCCTGCTCTATCTACAAACGCGCGTCGATACCACTCTGATCTTCAATTTTCTCGAACGACTCTTGAGCTTGCCGCAGCGTTTCTTTTTGCAGCGCTCGACCGGCGATATCCTGGCCAGAGTGTCCAGTAACACCACGATCCGCGAGACCATTAGCAATCAACTCTTCTCGACGATCCTTGATGGTTCTTTTGTTCTGATGTATTTCTTTATTCTATTCTCGCAATCGCTGTCCTTCACCGTCGTTGTCATGGTCATTGGCATTCTGCAAACCATCTTGCTGCTGGGAACGGGCAAGAAGCTGACCGAACTCAACCGGCGCGAACTGGCCGCAGTGGGCAAATCTCAGGGCTATTTGACCGAGGCACTGGCAGGTGTCAAAACACTCAAAGCCGCCGGGGCCGAGCAGCGTGTGCTGGAACGCTGGGCCAACCTCTTTTTTGAGCAGATGAATATTTCAATCCATCAAGTCTATCTCTCTTCCATCATCGACACGGTCCTCTCCACCTTGAGCGCGCTGGCCCCGTTGCTGATGCTCTGGATCGGCATGGTGCAGGTCATCAATGGGGCGATGCAACTGGGCACGATGTTGGCCTTGAGCGCCTTAGGTTCCTCGCTGCTTACGCCCATTACCTCGCTAGTTGCTAGCGGCCGCCAGATCCAACTTGTCCAATCGCACATGGAGCGGCTCGCTGATGTGCTGGAAGCCGAGCCGGAGCAACATGTGCAAGAGGTCGTCGAGCCGCCGCGCCTGGCAGGGCATATTCGGCTGGAACATGTTGCCTTTCAGTACGACCCGCAATCGCCCCCTATTTTGCATGACATCAACGTGACGATCCAGCCTGGACAGAAGGTAGCCATCGTGGGCAAGACCGGGTCGGGCAAAAGCACGCTGGGCAATCTGCTGCTGGGTCTATACACGCCTACATCTGGTGAGGTTTATTACGATGGTCTACCACTCCGACGACTCAATTACCAGGCAGTGCGTTCGCAGTTCGGGGTAGTGACGCAAGAGGCTACCATTTTCAGTGGCTCGGTGCGCGAAAACATCACACTCAACCATCCCGAATTGACGATGGAGCAGGTCATTGAGGCGGCCCACCTGGCGGCCATCCACGAGGATATCATGCAGATGCCGATGGAATATGAAACGATGGTGGCCGAAGGGGGCAACGCGCTCTCCGGGGGACAGCGCCAGCGTATTGCCCTGGCCCGCGCGTTGGCGCATCACCCAGCGATTCTGCTGCTGGATGAAGCCACCAGCAACCTGGATGTGGTCACAGAACAAGTGATTGAGCAGAATATACGGCAGCTCCCCTGCACGCAGATCATTATTGCGCACCGCCTCAGCACCATTCGCAATGCTGACCTGATCCTGGTGCTGGATCAGGGGACGATTGTGGAGCGTGGCACCCACCAGGACCTGCTACATCATGGGGGCTATTATGCCCACTTAATCCAGCATCAACTGGCGACTGGCGAAATCAAAGAGAGTGCGACCAACCTGCAACAGAGATAGACAGGTTGCACCGACTTGATGGTATCTTGCGGCTGTGTCGGGACAAGGAAGCTCAAGGTAGCTGGGTGAGTGTCACCGATCCATATCTCATGGCGTAGCAATTGACCAGTCGGCAATGTTCCAGGTCAGGGCGAACTGATTCGGGTTGGGAATGATGCCTTGAGTACGGGCATCAGCCGTCATAACCGTTTCATCCAGGTAGAGAGGGATAATGTAGAGTTGGTGCGCCATGCGTTCCAGGAAACGATGGTAAGCTGCTACTCGTTGCGCGAAGGCCACGCTGGTGCGTCCCTGTATGAGGGCCTGGTCGATCAGAGGGTCAGCGACGCGCGCGTAATTGCCCAGGTCGGGGGATTGCGTAGAGGGAATTTGTGAAGAATCAAAGACGAAGTATTCGTCATCTGGCTCCGGGCTATTAGCGTAGCTGAAGAGGGCGAGGTCATAGCGGCCGGTGGCGAGAATACCGCCACGCGTGTAAAGGCCGAAGAGGGTTGCATCATCATAGTAATGCGCCTGAATCTGAATGCCAATCGCTGCCAGGTCGCGGCTAATCCAGGCCACCAGCGCGCGGCGCACAGGGTCGTTGCTTGTAGTTGCCAGATTCAGGCGCAGCGGCTGCCCTTGCTTGACCAGCAGGCCCTGTTGATTGAGATGCCAGCCTGCCTGAGCCAGCAACAGCTTTGCCTGTGTGGGATCATAGGGTAGCACCTGAATAGTCGGGTCATACACCAGCGAAGGTGGTGGTTCAACTTGCGTGGCACGCAGATGACAGGTGGGATCATGTAGCACAGCGGCGAGCATGCCACAGACGTTCAACGCCAGTGCAATGGCACGTCTTACCGCCTCATCGCGGAATAAAGGTTCGCCATTATTGAAATCCAGATGTTCATAGGCCGCTGCCGGAACCTGGAGCAGACGCACGTCGGCGGGCAGATTGGACAGAGCGGGCAGCGAGGGCAGCAGGTTGGAGAGATAGCCCATTGTGACATCGGCCTGTTGCTGGCGCGCCATTATACTCAGTTGAGTGGCTGAACCGGCGGCACGGTAGATAAGGTGAGCCAGAAAGGGGCCGTGAAAGGTCGTCGAGCGGTAGTAAGGATTGGGAACCAGGCTGTAGCTCTGTCCATCTATCATGCTGACGACTTTATAGGGGCCACTGGTGACGGTCGGTTGCAAATAGACGGAAGATAGATTTTGCAGGTCGATGTGGTTTAAATGGCCCCAGGCATGTTGAGGCGCGGCATAGGGTAGATAGAAAAGATACGGCCCAAAGGGTTGTTTCATATGGAGTACAACCGTGTAGTTATCAGGCGTTGTAATGCTGGCGATCTGATCATAGCCGAAGGTGTTGGTCGCGCCAGTGGCGGGGTCTTGATCGAGTTGCCACCAGTAGCGGAAATCGCTGGCGAGTATTGGCTGACCATCTGACCAGCGCAGATCATGGCGCAGATGCATGATGATTGTTTTACCATCGTCCAACACATCGCCGTTCTGTGGCAACGGCACCTCTGTTAATTCATCGGCATGGACATGGAAGTGTTGATCATAAATGACGGGCGCACCCCACAGTGCGGCCTGCAATTCCAGGTCAACGGATGAACTGCTAAAGAGCGGGTTGACGGTATCGGGAAACTGGATATCGGCGAAGGTCAGAGTGCCGCGCGGTATGGGGAAAGACGAAGGCGTATAGCTGTAGTTGCCGATGAGAGGGGAGTTTACTGGCGGCTTACGCATCGCGCTTTGAGAGGTATCGCAAGCCGCCATGACGATGATCAGGATGATGAGCCAGCAGAACCATCGTTGTCTCACTGGGAATGCATCCCCCCCTTCAACTGACTCTGGTTGGTGGTACCAACCGGTTCATTATCGCCGGTAGCATAGCCTAACAGGCCATCGGTATTGTCATAGTAGACGACATCGCTGCCGAAGCTCCAACTGGCATTCTCAGAAGGTACCATGACTGACAGAGCATGTGTGATGCGCGTCATATCCAGTACATGCAGCGACTCGGCAATCTGGAGCAGCGCGTTGCTATCGATGCCGTCGCGCTGGTCGCCAGCGATCCAGAAGACGACACCATCATGCTCGTAGATCAACTCGCTACGCTCACCGTAGACCCAGGCATGCGAGGACTGATTGATGGTCTCCCATTGTCCATCCACGTAAATGGCCGTTACTTTGCCGTTTTGTGCAATCAGGTGGGCCGCGCCCAGTTGTACTACCTGAAGCACGCTACCTAGTGGTTTGAACTCAGAGATGACAATGAGGCCACTGCCATGTGGCAAAGCGCCATGATTGTTATAGCTATAATCCAGTTCCAGGATGGGGCCATCTGCCCATTCCTGCCCTACGCCCTGCCGCAGCAAGATTGCTTGTAGTGTATAGTTGTCAGGCACGCTGCTCGGCCAATACATCGAGAAGTGGAGTTGCTGCTGTGCTTCAGCAAGCGAGAGAATAGTGGGATGATGTCCCCCCTTTGGAGCCTGCTTATGGGCATGAGGAGTCGTAGACAGCGCATTGTTCGCGGGGTACCGTGTGGTCTGTAGCACGCCGCTATGCGCACCGGACCAGAGAATATTCAGGCCGACTGCAAACGAATTACCGGTCATCGCTACTGTCACGACCATAACGATGAGGCTAGCCGCGATAAGAGCCGCCAGTGTGCGGCTACCGGGCAAGGCCGTCACTAATGTGCGGAAGGTCGGGCGCGTTGGAGGGAATAATTGGCGACGCAGATGCAGGCGGCGAAACACTTCCACGCACGTCTTCTCTTCAAAGCCCGGTGCTACGGGAGCCAGGCGCGAGTCCTCGGCGGCCAGTAAGGTCTGCACGAAATCGGGAGGCATCTGCTCTTCACCGAGAGGAAACAGTCCATTAAGTTCCTGAGCAAAATCCAGATCGTCACATGTAAAATCATCAGGAAGGCATTTTTGTTCTCTTTCCTGTTCTTGTTCATTTGCTGGCAACGGAAACGCATCATCGTCCCAATCGCGTAGCAGGCGTTCAAATTCGCTCATACTCATGTGCATGCTCCTTGAGCGCTTCGCGTAAGCTTTTCCGCGCTCGCCAGAGTCGCGTATCTACGGCGTGGCGGGTCAGGCCCGTCTTAGCCGCCAGTTCTTCCGTGCTGGCGAACTTAAAATACCGTTGATAGATCAAATAGCGGTCAAGCTCAGGCAACATCGCCAAGGCCTGGCGCAGTTCCTCGCGCCGTTCACTCTGTTCCAGTAGATTTTCCATACTCGACTCCGGGTGTGGAGGAAGCGTGGCACGATACTCGTACTCATAGCTGCCCCAGCCGGAGCCTTTGCGATTATTACTGTTATCTGCCGTAGCCCACTGGCGCGTCTCATCGGCTGACTGAACGGTGTGCGTCTGACGACGGCAAAGCTGGCGTCGCCGATCCAGCGCGATGTATTTGGCGCGCATGGTGAGCCAGGTACGCAGTGTTCCCCGCGTCGGATCAAAGCTCTCGATCTCCTGCCATACCGCGACGAAGAGATCATTGACACATTCTTCGGCGTCTTGCGTGACGCCGATGCCGTCTAATACAAGGCGAATAAAATAAAAAAGCTCACGAGAATACCGGGAGATGAGTGTTTCCAAAGCCTCCGGGTCATGCTTTTGTAACCGCTGAGCCAGGTATTCATCTGACCAGTCCTGTCGCACCATTGTCGCTCCTTAGCAGGCTGGATATCGCTCTCCTGGTACGCACAACCCAAATAGCACTTGTTTCCTCTCCTCCCCCCCCAATACAACGCAACAGGTTTCTAGTTCGATACAAATGGAGAGACGATACTCAGCCATTGGCACACTCGCCTGCATTCAACGAGATATACGTCATGGGGGTGACATATCTCTCATCTTTCAGGCTTCTTTCCATTGTGCTTAATAGAACGACAAAAGTCAAGCTTTCTCCGGTTCAGATTCTAACACCGGCTTCACAATCCGATAACGTGCGCTTAATATAGAGCGCGACGGTTTCTCATTCAGCAGCAATAAAACGATAGCGCAACAGGCCAGTGCGCTGCCGAGCAGATACCCTGCGATAGTATCGGAGATGAAGTGCACGCCAAGATAGAACTGTGTCGCGGCTCCGCAAAAACTGATAATCAGCAACACAACGACGCTTAGCGAACGCACAAAACCGCGTCTCACATGTCTCCATAGCAGCCAGGCACCCACGAGACCCACGAACCACCAGCGCAGGGCATGACCGCTGGGATAGCTATAACTGGCTTCAAGATGGCTATTGTTGAGCAGAACGGGCATCAGCGAGACGGTGTGCGCCCAGTCCTGCTCGCCACGAGCCGGTAAGGGGGCCTTCCACCACATACCCAGGCTAAGCTGAAGGCGCAGTAGCGAGGAGGAAGATGAACCGACCTGTGGGCAGGTCAGCGCTACCATACCTGAACGCATGACGGGAGGAAGTAGGAGCACGATCACATGCTTCCCTACTACTTCCACGCCCACGCTGATTAGCGCCAGCATCAACAGGAGCGGTAGCACGCGCCAGCGATAGCGTGTCAAGCTGCACCATATGCCTAGTAGAGCGGTGATACCTAGCGTGGCAGGTGCAGCCCCAATATTTCTCCACTGCACCAGGACACAATCGAACTGAAGTTGTGGCCGCCCGATCAGCCAGCGCTCCACCAGTAGCGTGGGTAAGGTGAGTACACCGGTAGCATAGAACGTCGTTAAACCCAGGAACAGAGCCGTGAACAACAGCGCTAATAGAAACCACAAGCGCGCCGCCCGCATTACACCCGCCTCTGACGACCATTTTCTCCGCGTCAACACAACAATCTTTCCCTCTTCTATAGCATCTTATCAGGAGTACTCAGGAATCATACAGCAGCGCAAAAAAGATATGGCGCACAAGAAGGTTGAGATACGGTGCTTTTTATGGTGTTGATGGGAAGAAATTGACACCTCAGCGAGGCAACGAAACGAGGGAGCAAGGAACCCGCGAGGGGCATCCCTACAATGACAGTCGCCTTTCACACCCGTCATCATGGGAGGATGCTCCTCGCAAGTTCCCTGTTATTATGCTTTGACCTCATCCTTGTAATTTTTCATGAGTTTCTGAATCTTGGGGTCGATGACCAGCATGCAGTAAGGCTGGTCGGGGTTGCGGTCATAGTAGTCTTTATGATAGTCCTCAGCCGGGTAAAAGTTAGTGAAAGGGGTGATTTCCGTGACTATCGGCTTCTTATACAGGTGAGACTGCTCCAGAGCCGCCTTTGATTGCTGGGCAGTCTGGCGCTGCTCATCGTTGTGGTAGTAGATGGCCGAGCGATATTGTGTACCCACATCGTTGCC
>DAOTVZ010000304.1:0-12438 GCA_034436045.1 Ktedonobacteraceae bacterium
TTGCCCGTCGAGCCGCTCTCACGGTCAGGGCGTGATTCATCATGCCCTGCTTGCCCGTCGAGCCGCTCTCACGGTCAGGGCGTGATTCATCATGCCCCTACAAATTTTTCCTGCATTTAGATGATAAACTGTCCATCGCGCATGATGACGCGACCGTCTACCTCAATTGTGCAGCAGGTGGGAATGACATCCACATGGATGGTCGCGCTCCAGTCTGCACCCGTGAACTCTGGATAGGGGTTGCCGAAAGCGATATGCAACCCTGGCATCTTTTCGTCTTGCAGCAGGTTACCGCTCAGTTTCTTCAGGCTGGTTAGCGTCCCAATAGCAAATTCACCGGCCCGATTGCCGTTGGGAACAGAGAAGAGGTAATCGCGCACCTCTTTTGCCAATGCCTCGTTCTCGCTGCGCACCTCGGTGATATAGCCATCCTTCACGGTAATCAGTAAAGGTTGTTCAAGTACACCGTACTTTGCCGAGAAGAAATCGCCGAGAACGTCGCAGACCAGCACGCCATCCACTGTTGCGGGAGCGGTAAATACCTCGCCTTCCGGTAGATTGCCCCATTTGCCTTGCTCGTGATAGCGACCATGACAGGGCACCCAGCGCCAGTCGGGATGGAACGTGCCGGTCACATCGCTGCCTTTCGCCGAAGTGACGTGGATGGTCTTCGCGTTGCGCACGATGTCATAGACCTGGTTCGTCAGGCTAAAGACCTCATCATAATTCGCGCACATCCCCTCGGCCATCACGTTTTCGTCAATACCGATCATATGCCCATGTCGTGTCTTAAGTTCGGTGGCGAGGAAGGGCAGGAGCGGAATACGGAAGGCAATCTCACCTGGCTGCGCCGTTGCAATATAGTAGGTGACGGTCGGATGCGCGTTAAGCAAATCCTGGCGCAGCGTGTCAGGGAAGGCCGTCAATGGGCGTTCGCCATAATGCTCCAAAAAGCGTACCGTGACATCCGCGTGTCGATCAAGTGCCACGGCAGCCACGCGCCGCGCAATGCTCTCGCGCGCGTAATCGGTGATAATGAATACGCGATCCTGCCCGGTGACACCCATGCAGCGAATAGCATTTTCAGCCCCGAATTGCAAGCGCTCCTCAAAAGAGAGCGTTTGTGGGTCTATCGTGTGATGCTTTATCAATGTATTTTCTGTGATACCAGCCATAACCTGACTCCTCAACAAAATCTATCTAATGCTATCGTAGAGAATAGAGGGCAAAGAACAATAGACATTTGCATATACGCACATTGCCAGTTACGGGTAACATTGCCAGACTTTTGGCGATTGCCTGAGACGTAAAATTGGCGTAATTTTTATTACCGTGTTATAAATATTCGTCTATGCGTAACGTCATATACTAGTGTGGGAATAATAGCAACGTTTGTACAAACGCAAACAGGCTTTAGCCAGATACAATTCAAGCGAAAAGGATGAGTAGTGTGTTATGACGGAAACCTCGACCAGGCTCTATCCATTAGTTTCCGTCCTGACCAACCTGCCTATCAACAGGCCAACGCGCGCTTCAGCTTGTAGTGGCTACTCGTAATGATATACTGGTAGCAAGAAAGAGGCAGAGTACACAACTGTCATCGTTGTCGCCCTTGCCTGGCCTGCAAAACATCATGCAGGGGTGTCCTTCGCCATCTGTTGATAGGATAGCAAAAGGAGAACAGTATGGCTCAGCCATTTGGCGTTCCGCAAATCAAAGACTACCTTGTGCGTATGGGCTTGAAAATTGCCCACATCAATGAAGAGCAGGAACTTGTAGAGCTGGCCTTTCACGGAAGCCAGGGACAATGGCGCATGATTATTGGTTTCCAGCAGGATGGCGATATTCGTAAACTGATGTTCATTATCCCCCATGTCGCGGTCGTGACACACAAGCGGCGTCTCGATTGCCTGGAAGCGCTCCTGGCTGTGAACTATCGCATCGCCATGGGCAAGTTCGGCCTTGACCTGGAAGATGGCGAGGTACGCCTGGAAGAAGCCATTCCCGTCGCCCTGGGCGAGATCACCTTTGAGCAGTTTCAACTGGTCTTTAGTGCGCTCATGCAGACCATGGCTGTCTACCACAGCCTGATTCCGCGCCTGGTCTATAGCACGCTTTCTGTCAAGGAAGCCTTAGAGGCTTGCGAGCGAGATTTCGTGCAGGAGCTTCAAGACAATAAAGATGACGAGCAGGCGAAGGATGAGGAGCCGAAAGACGAAACCAGCCCTTTACCCTCGCATGAGCCGCCAGACCTGGACGTCAGCGACGTGTTGGCCGAGCTTTCGCGCATCTTAGAGGAAAAAAGTGAATAAGGCAAGGCATCGGCGAAGGGACAGCGTACACACAAACAGGACATCCACGAGGGATGTCCTGTTTGTGTGTACGCTGTCCCTTTTTTGGGGATTAATAACATCCGATCTGCTTGGCGATCAGCATGCGCTGCACCTCGCTTGTACCTTCGCCGATCTCATTGATCTTAACGCTACGCCAGTAGCGGGCGACGGGAAATTCTTCCATGAAGCCGTAGCCGCCGTGAATCTGCACAGCCTGGTCCGCCGCCCGTTTGGCCGTCTCGGAAGCGAAGACTTTCGCCATCGAGGCTTCGCGCGTGAAGGGTTGGCCCTGCATGTACAGCCACGCCGCTTTATAGTACATCAGGCGCGCCAGTTCGATCTCGGTTGCCATGTCGGCCAGCTTGAACTGAATGGCCTGGAACTTGCTCAGCGTTTTGCCGAACTGACGGCGCTCCTTCGCATACTTCAATGCCTCGTCGAAACAGGCCTGAGCCAGCCCGACGGAGAGCGCTGCAATGGCGACACGCCCACCGTCGAGAATATGCATGAACTGTTTGAAACCATCTCCCGGTTTACCCAGCATATTCTCTTCCGGCACCTGACAATCCTCGAAGGAGAGCGGGCGTGTATCTGAAGCCTTCCAGCCCATCTTCTTGTATGGTTTACCGATAATGTAGCCCGGTGTGCCCTTTGGCACGATGATATTGGTGATCTCCTTGTGTCCGTCGGGACGCATGCCCGTGACCGCCGTAATCGTGACGCCGCCTGTGATGTCGGTACCAGCATTGGTGATGAAACTCTTCGCGCCGTTGATGTGCCAGTAGCCGTCTTTGAGTGTCGCGCGTGTCTGCGTGCCACCGGCGTCCGAACCGGCCTCTGGTTCGGTCAGGCCAAAAGCCCAGAGTTGTTCACCGCGCGTAAGTGGTGGCAGGTAACGCTCCTTCTGCTCGCGCGTGCCATACAGGTAAAACGGGGTCGTACCTAACGATGTATGCGCCTCCATCGTGATGCCGACCGCGACATCACCACGGGAAATCTCTTCAATAGCAATACAATAAGAAAGAAAATCTGCCCCGGCCCCTCCATATTCCTCTGGAAAAGGTAATCCCAGCAGTCCCAGTTCTCCCATTTTGCGAATCAGGTCATATGGAAATTTGCCGCTTTCATCCATCTCTGCCGCCAGAGGTTTAATCTCCTGCTCCGCAAATTCCCGACAGGTATCGCGAATGGCTTTCTGCTCGTCGTTGAGTTCAAAGTCCATCTCGTTCTAGCTCCTTTTTCCAGGCAAACCCTGCAAAAAAACAATCGTGCGATGTAAAAAAAATAAGGTTCGCCCATCTTGCTAGATTATACTATACGAGAGTGGGAGAGGAAAATGGAAGACTCGAAGGAGTGGGGCAAGGCGACCGCCAGGGTATGCCCCCTACAATGATTACAAGTGGAAGCTGTAATATGCCATTGTAGGGGGCATACCCTGGCGATCGCCTTGCTTTGGGATCGTCCTGCCTGACGAGCGCCTGTACATAGTCGCCTCGTTTTGCCAGTTAGCGCAGTACATCCTCACTTATACTCTCGTTGAGGCTTTTGCGCAGCGCGGGTACCTTGTCCAGTGCCTCCCAGGGGGCATCGATATCGGTGCGCCCGAAGTGACCGAAAGCCGCTGTGGGCTGATAGATTGGACGGCGCAGGTTGAGCGATTGAATAATGCCCGCCGGACGTAGATCGAAGTATTCATTGATGAGGCGCACGATCTCGTCGTCGGAGACTTTGCCCGTGCCGAAGGTTTCGATGAAGAGCGACAGGGGGCGGGCCACGCCGATGGCATAGGAGACTTGCAGTTCCAGGCGGTCGGCCACACCGGCGGCGACCAGGTTCTTGGCGATGTGGCGGGCCATATAGGCCGCTGAGCGATCCACCTTTGTCGGGTCTTTGCCGCTAAAAGCACCGCCGCCGTGGCGGGCCATGCCGCCATAGGTATCGACAATGATCTTGCGTCCGGTCAGACCGGCATCACCCATCGGGCCACCCGTTACGAAGCGACCGGTTGGATTAACAAAGTATTTGGTTTCACTATCGAGCAGATGCGCGGGAATAACCGGTTTAACAATGTATTCGATGACATCGTTGCGCACCTGTTCCTGATCGACGTAGCCGGCGTGCTGGGTCGAAATAACGACGGTATCGACGCGCACCGGGCGACCATATTCATACTGCACCGTGACCTGACTCTTGCCGTCGGGCCGCAGATAGGCCATCGGGCCATTGCCATTCCATGACTTGCGCCGCACCTGGGAGAGCTGGCGCGTGAGTTTGTGTGCCAGGCTAATCGGCATCGGCATATATTCTGGCGTTTCATTGCAAGCAAAACCGATCATCATACCCTGGTCGCCCGCGCCGATCTGCTCCAGTTCGCTATCGCTCAGGTGCCGCACGCTTCTGGCCTCCAGAGAGCGGCTGACGCCCATATCGATGTCGGGCGATTGCTTGCCGATAGAAGTCACGACGCCGCAGGTGCGGTAGTCGAAGCCGTATTCAGCGTTAATGTAGCCGACTTGCTCGATGGTAGAGCGTACCACGGCGGGCATATCGACCCAGGCCGAGGTGGTAATTTCACCGGCGATCAGCACCAGCCCGGTGGTGGTAGCTGTTTCGCAGGCCACGCGCGCCATCGGGTCCTGGGCCAGAATAGCGTCTAGAATAGCATCCGAAATCTGGTCGCAGAGCTTGTCGGGGTGCCCCTCCGTTACTGACTCACTGGTAAAGTACGACTTGGGGCTGTTCATAAAATTGCTCACGTAGAGCCTCCTTCACTAAAAAAAATGTCGTGCGGTCGCGCATCACCTGTGCGCCGCGAAAAACAGGGGAAGCGGAATGGGCAGAGCCGGTCGTGCAGAGGGCATAAAAATACCCCTGGCAAGGGGTATGGCTTTGCTGGCACATCCCCCTCATCTTGCGGACTTCTCCGCCGGAATTGGCACCCTTTCTGCTGAATGCAGACGGGTTGTCGGGCTTCGTCGGGCCGTTTCCCTCCACCTCTCTTGATGAGAGCAGATTGACTGCTTTATTCAGTTGTAGGTATAGGTGTCATGGTCATAGACAAGTAATGTACACTTACCACTAATTATAAACCATTCTTAGACACATTGTCAATGAACGGCAATAGCCCATCCATAAGAGCTTGCTTATCAACCGCAAGGTTATCCCTACCATGGCCGCATAGGGTAGGGGCGTCCAAAGTAAACGGTTATGGGGCGACCCTCGCGGTTGTTCTGTCTCGTGGTCGCCCCACCGTGCGGCGCTCTGTCCCCGTCTACGTGCCGGACTCCCAGGAATTCAGGTAGCGATCCTGCTCAGGAGTCAACGTGTCGATGCGGATTCCCATTGACTGGAGCTTGAGACGCGCAATCTCTTTATCCAGCGCAGCAGGCAGCGTATAGACGCGCGGCTGCAGCTCTTTTGCATGTGCGAGCATATATTCTGAGCCGAGCGCCTGATTGGCGAAGCTCATATCCATCACACTGGCCGGATGGCCCTCGGCGGCGGAGAGATTGACCAGGCGGCCTTCCGCTAGCAGATATACGTGGCGACCATCCTGGTAGGTGTATTCATCCACGAAATCGCGCACACGCCGCTTATTCGTTGAAAGCTTCTCCAGCGCGGGAATGTTGATCTCGTCATTGAAGTGACCGGAGTTGGCGATCAGCGCACCATCCTTCATGCGCTCCAGATGCGGCTGGTCGATAACGTTGATGTCGCCGGTGACAGTGATGAAGATATCGCCCTGGGAAGCGGCCTCTAGCATGGGCATGACGCGGTAGCCATCCATCACAGCCTCCAGCGCGCGTGTCGGGTCAACTTCAGTGACAATCACGTTCGCGCCCAGGCCGTGTGCGCGCGATGCCACGCCACGACCGCACCAGCCGTAGCCGCAAACGACCACCGTGCGCCCAGCCAGCAAAATGTTGGTGGCGCGGATGATGGCATCCAGCGAACTCTGACCCGTGCCATAGCGATTATCGAACATGTGCTTGGTATCCGAATCGTTGACGGCCAGCACCGGAAACTTCAGAACGCCGTTCTTCTCCATGCTCTTGAGGCGAATCACGCCGGTGGTAGTTTCCTCCATACCACCGATGATGTTGGGCAGCAGTTCGGTGCGTTTCGTGTGTAGCGTGGAAACCAGGTCGCAACCATCGTCCATCGTCATATTCGGCTTGTGATCAAGCGCGGCATTAATGTGGCGATAGTATGTCTCTTCATCTTCGCCCTTAATGGCGAAAGTGGGAATGCCATAGACATTGACCAGCGCAGCGGCCACGTCATCCTGTGTCGAGAGTGGATTTGAGGCGCACAGCACGAGATCAGCGCCGCCCGCCTTCAAGGTGATCGCCAGGTTGGCCGTTTCGGTAGTAATATGCAGGCAGCCCGCCATGCGCACACCTTTAAGCGGCTGGTCTTTGCTAAAACGTTCGCGGATCAGACGCAGAACGGGCATATCTCTAGCGGCCCATTCGATGCGATCCTTTCCACGTCCCGCCAGAGAGATATCTTTGACATCGCCCCGTGTTGATGATGTTGTCATGCTTCTTCAATCCTTCCAAAACAAGTGTATGGGTTATGGCAACTGATGCCATGAAGTCTCGCAAACTGTTTCTCTGTTGGATGCCAGTTCCCTGAGAAAAGTTTCATCCGTTATGCATTTTATGAATTGTGACCCCAACTGGGATCGAAATGCGAATAGGCCACTAGCTCCTGGTAGCGCGTTTTAATGTCTTCCATCGTTAGCGTGCGTAAACGGTTAATACTGAAGTCGGCGCAAGCGAACGAACCGATGATATTGCCATGCACAACGGCGCGTTTCAGATCATCAATAGCATAACGTCCCTGTGCGTCGGCTGTAACAGTCGAAAGATAGCCCAGCATGCCGCCGGCAAAACTATCCCCGGCTCCCGTCGGGTCAATGACCTCTTCCAGTGGATAAGAGGGCGCGCTGAAATATGTGCCGTCCGCGCCGAAGAGCAAGGCTCCATAGCTGCCCTGTTTAACGACTACGTACTGTAAACCCAGCTCGAACAGGTGACGCACACCTGTGACAATGCTGGCCTGTTCAGTGTACTGGCGCACTTCTTCCTCACTCATCAGGAGAATGTCCACGCGCTTCATCACCTCGGTGAGAGCGGCACGCTCAGTCATCAACCATAATTCCATCGTATCCAGCACTTTGAGGCGCGGCTGGCTGACCTGTTCCAGCACCTCCATCTGCAACTGAGGCTGGATGTTCGCCAGAAAGAGCAGTTCGCTGCTGCGATAGGAGTCTGGGATGCGCGGGTGAAAATCAGCATAGACACCCAGTTGCGTGTCAAGCGTATCGCGGGTGTTCATATCCATGTGATAGCGCCCGGCCCAGCGGAAGGTTCTGCCATCCTTAATCTGCAATCCCTCCAGGTTGACATTGCGTTTACGCCAGAAATCCAGATACTGCTGGGGAAAATCACTGCCAACGATAGCGACCAGGTTGACCTGGTCATAGAGCGAGGCGGCGGTAGTGAAATATGACGCGGCTCCGCCAAGCACCTCTTCCACTCTGGCGAAAGGTGTTTCTACCACATCCAATGCAACTGAGCCAACAACTAAAATGGACACGTCTCTTGTTACATCCTTTCATGTCATATATTACATATACTAAAAAGCGATACCTACACGGGAGTTGCATCGCTTAAATGCTCGATCACCCCATCCAGAAAGGCCAGCGTTCGGTCAAATTTATCACGCGCCATCTCGCGCGCAGGGGCGGTATTGAGCGATTGATAAAGGTCGATAAAACGTTCCTCAATATGGCGCAGGAGCGCGGCCAACGCATCGCCTGTCACAACGCGATGGGAATGGCGCATACCAAATTCGATGAGCGACGTGACCACCGCCAGGCCGCTGAGGCGACCCAACTTGTCCGCGTCGTAGAGGATACGCCCCTCAATAGGTAGACGCGCTCGCTCCTCGTCCGAGGTTGCCACGATAGTATGTGTGAGAATGGCCTGCTTTACAAGCTCAATACACTGCTCCGGTACATGGCGGGCGCGCAGATACGCTGCCGCCATCTCCGCCGAAGCGTACTGATGATCGTGAAAACCATGTGTGACGGTGGATATATCGTGCAGATACGCGGCAATTGTTAATGCCGCCAGGTCTGGTACTGGCTCGCCCTCATTGGCTTGCATCTCTAATTCCAGCGCCAGCATTTTACAATTAGCGACTACAGCACAGGTATAGCGAAAGCCCTCACTGCCCAGTACCTCTTCCGCATACTGTGCCACTTCATGCAGGATATTCTTTTCCATTATGCATCCACCTTCCCTGCATATTCCTGACGCCGGTTGGTGGATAGAGAGCACATCTGTTGAAGCACACTAGCGTATGGCGGGCGGGCCACGCCGCGTTCGGTGATGATGGCGCTGACATAGCGGTGCGGTGTGACATCGAAGGCCGGATTAGCCACGTTGACACCCCTGGGAGCAAGCTCTACTCCACGAATACTCGTCACTTCCTCCGGGGGGCGTTGCTCAATCGGAATCAGGTCGCCGGAAGCCAGACTCAGGTCGATAGTGGAGCAGGGTGCGACGACATAGAAGGGAATCTGGTGAACATGAGCCAGCACGGCCACGCTATAGGTACCGATTTTGTTGGCAACATCGCCGTTGGCGGCGATACGGTCAGCCCCCACGAAGACGGCTTTAATCGCTCCCTGCTGCATGAAATAACCGGCCATGTTGTCGGTAATCAAGGTAAGCGGAATATGCTCCTGTTGCAATTCCCAGGCGGTGAGGCGCGCACCCTGCAAAACCGGGCGCGTTTCATCCACGAAGACATGTACGTGCTTTCCCCCCCGATGTGCGACGTAGATTGGTGCCAGTGCCGTCCCCCAACCGGCGGTTGCCAGGGCACCCGCGTTACAGTGCGTCAGCAGCGTGTCTCCATCGTGAATGAGTGTAGCGCCGTTGATACCCATTTGCAAACACGCGGCAGCATCCTCGTCGGCGATAGCCTGAGCCTCGCGCTGTAATTCCCGCGTCATCGTGACGGCAGTGACCTGCGCGTGATACAATTGATCGGCACGGCGCTGCATGCGCTCAATGGCCCAGAACAGGTTGACAGCGGTCGGGCGGGCACGTGCCAGCATCTTCCCGCTTTCCTGCACGTGGGTGTAGAGTTGTGAGATCGGTACAGTTTCGTCATGCGTATGCAGAAAGCGATAAGCCGCCAGCGCCATGCCGAAGGCGGCTGTCACACCGATAGCCGGAGCACCGCGTACTTTCAAGCTGGTAATCGCTTCCGCGACTTCCTGCTCGTGGTGCAAATACAAGTAATGTACCGCCTGTGGTAGTTGTGTCTGGTCAAGCAAACAAACCGCTGCTCCCTGTGCATCTTCTGCCCACCATACGGTACGCACAGCGCTCTGTAAAGGTTTATCGGTCATGAAAACGCTTTCCTCCACCTCGTTGCAGGCTTGCTATGTTCCGGCTTCCCTCAAGCATGGCCCATGTAGCTGATGGTTATGGCTCTTTATTGTAACGAGAACCTTGCTTGCAGCAAGCTTCAGTTTAGTAGACTGCCCCCAAATAGTACTAATACCAGGGGTATTCGTTGCTAGCAATTCACCAAAGTATGCTACCATGATAGACGATACATGCCGCATGTGCAAGTAGTATTTCGTTCGTTTCTTTCTTTATAATCTCTATCGAGATGGCCATCTTGCTGTCTTCTGTCTCAGCCGGTGTGCCACACGGAACGAACGAACTCTTGTCATAATTTTACCATGTTACTGAAAGTCTTAATTGTCCGTTCCACTACACAGAAGGATCAAGCCTTTCCGAATGCGGAAGGATGGTACACAATGGTATGGGTACCATGCTTACAATTTTCGGAGATGCGCGCCAGGTTATATCTTGAGGGAACGGACAGGATGAAACTTGTAGCCATCGAAGGGATTGTAGCGCATGGCCCGGGTGGAAACAAAAGAGCATACCTGGTCGTTTGATCAGATTTATGACGAGTATAAAACACCTATTTATAATTATGTGTATCATCTCGTAGGTGACCGCGAGCAAGCTGATGATTTGACACAAGATACCTTTTTAAAAGCTTTTCGCGCTCTACCTAAAATGGACGCTAACTTAAAGTTATCGGCCTGGCTCTATCGTATAGCAACAAATACTGCATACGATGCATTACGCCGTCGTAAGTTAATCGCGTGGATGCCCTGGCAAGACCTGGATCATGAACCGGCCGATGTGGAGAGCGCAGACCCACAAGAGATCTATGGCACCACCGAACTGGTGCGCGCGGCCTTGCGCCGGATGCCCGCTCAGTATCGTGCCGCTTTGTTGTTGTACACACAAGAGGGTTTTTCATATAGTGAGATTGCTCAGGCACTGAATATCGCTGAAAGTGGTGTGAAGATGTATCTCTCACGTGCCCGTCAGTCATTCCGTGAACATTATCGTGCCTTGGAACAGGGAGGAGGCAACACATGAGCTGTGAGCGGGTCGAGGAGCTGCTGAGTGCCTACCTTGACGAAATGCTCGCACCGGGGGAGCGCCGTAGCGTCGCAACTCATCTGCGCAAATGTCAACATTGTCAAACTATTCTCGATGACTACCGCCGCTTTGATGCTCTTCTCGCTCAATTGCCACCCGTCAGTCCTGGGCCAGCGGTGCGTCAAAAACTGTTCTCCTCTCTGGCCCAGAATCCTTTGCCCGTTACGGATGAGCTTCAACCAATACCGGCAGATAGATATATCGATAGCTACTCACCAACACGTCCCAGCTTGCCCTCTCTTCCTGATGTGTTTTCTTCTAACACAACCCCTACGCGCCGCCAGCCCGCGTTACGTCGTCCGTTGCCCATTGGCAGCAATGACTTGACGCGGAAGGTTCCGGTCGTAGCACCACGTAAATCCAGTGTGGGCCAGCGCGCCTTGCTGGGCGTTATCGCGGCAGCCCTCTTGCTGGCCGTGGGTATTGGTAGTATCATGGGTTGGCAACTGATGTCCGCTACACAGCAACAGCGGGCCACAGGTTCAGGTAATGCGATCACACCGCCCGCCGGTTATTCGTCTACTACGTTGCCTCTACCCGCAGGAAACCGTTTCGTCTTCCTGCACGCGGGTGCTTTATGGAGCGCTTCTACTGACACCTCACCTGCCCAGGCGCGTCTCACCCCCCCGAATGTGACGGTCGGGGGGCGCTGGCTTGTCAGCCCTGCCGCGCCAGGTCAGGCCGCCGGAGATATGCTGGCCTATATTGATATTCAACATGGCTATGTGCATGTGATCCGCAGTGATGGACAGAATGATACTGTCGTACCACTTCCTCTGCTCGGTAGCCGCGCTCCTACCGCTGCGCTCTGGCAAACTGCTGAGGGGCAAGCGATCCTTAACGGTCTTTCCTGGTCGCCCTCTGGCGCTCAACTGGCCTTCGTTGCCGACCCACAGAGCAGCGGTAAACCCGCCCTCTATATCTACACGCTGTCATCCAATAGCGTGCAGGTTGTGGCTCCATCGCAAAATGGGGTCGCCGCCATGCCTGTCTGGTCGCCAGATGGTATCCGCCTGGCTTTTGCGCTGACAGAGGCAACGGGGACAGCCACTCAGATTATCGACTACAATACGCGCGATAAAAGCTTCCTTGCCGTAGCAACGATCAATGCACCCGACACGCTGTTCTCGCTGAACTGGTCGCCCGATGTCGCTCTTCCGGCCATCACCTGGAGTACCGGCTCTGACGGTATTGTACATCGCGTCGAGATTGTTGTGATTGACATGATGCATACTCCACGTCTGTTGGCGCAAGGTAATTTCTCGCAGGCCATCTATGCCAGTGAGGCTAATAACGGCGTTGGTGGCTGGCTGCTGGTCGATGCGCAGAGCGGGCCGATATCGCTTGAAGATGTCAATCTTGTCGGGGGGAGCAGCATTCTGGCACGTGGTCATGCGGTAACGCTGGCACAGTGGTCGCCTGATGCCGATTTCGTAGACTACCTTGTCACGACCAACGCGAACATAAGTGCGCTCCATCTTGTCAATCTGGCAAACGGCGAGAATCGTGTGGTTGCCGACACCGTAGCAAGCACACCATTGCCCGTCTGGTCT
>DAOTVZ010000305.1:0-23446 GCA_034436045.1 Ktedonobacteraceae bacterium
GAGGTAGTCTTGAATCAACACGTCATCCTGGTTGTAGATGGCCATGCCATCCTCTGGCAAGGTAGCTAACAAGGTGCAGAGTTCGTGCGCGAACTGGTTCAGCGAGCCGAAATATTTCAGGTGAGCCGGGCTGATGTTCGTGAGAACGCCGATGCGGGGCTGAGCAATGTGGCATAATGCGGCAATTTCGCCGGGATGGTCGCAGCCTAGCTCGACGACGGCATACTCGTGACGAGGTTCCAGGCGACCGAGCGAAAGCGGCAGGCCGAGCAGGTCGTTATAGTTCTGCCAGCTTCTGAAAGTGGGAAAGTGGCTGGAGAGGATGGTAGCAATCGCTTCTTTCGTGCTGGTCTTGCCGGTGCTGCCGGTAACGGCGATCACCGTCGGTTGCCAGCGTTGCAGAATGGCACGCGCATACTGCTGTAATGCGATGCGTGTATCCTCTACTATGATAATAGGAACGTTTGTCAGAGCCTCACGTGTCTCGCTTGCCAGCGCGTTAAAGCTTTGTGCCTCGACCAGTAGCCCGCGCGCGCCGCGTTGTACAGCATCGAGCAGGTAATCGTGCCCATTGCCGCGTTCTCCCCGCACAGCAACAAAAAGCTGACCCGGAATAAGTTGTCGTGTATCGTGATTGAAAGCATCGAAGACAGTTGTGTTTGTGGTGACGTAAAGCTGACCGCTGGTCGCCGCCAGCAAATGATCGAGATAAATCATGCGATAAGTTCCTGAGCGTCTATGATGTTGTTAGCGAGCGAGTATGTACTGCATATTTCCTGCTGCTCTAACCATACCTTTCAGTTCCATCATTGTCAATGTGGAGGCGACAAGCGCAGCAGGCAGGTCGGTGGCGCGGGTGAGTTCGTCGATGTGGCACGGCTCGTGGCTCAGGTGTTTGAGCAGGGTACGCTCTTCGTCGTTTTCGGGCAGCACAGCCTGAGCCTCGGCCTGTTGCGGTACCATGAAGAGGTTGAGTCGTTCCAGGATATCGTTGACGCTGGTTACAGGCTGCGCTCCTTCTTGAATCAGTTTGTTGACGCCAGCGCTGCTCTGCGAGAAGATGCCACCGGGGACAGCGAAGACCTCGCGGCCCTGATCGAGCGCCGAATTAGCAGTGATAAGGGCACCACTCTGGTTTGGTGCTTCTGTCACAAGGACACCGAGCGAGAGCGCTGAGATGATGTGATTACGCGCGGGGAAGTTACCTTTGTCGGGTTTGACGCCAAGTGGGAAAGGCGTCAGCAGGGCACCCTGACCGGACTCGACGATGCGCCGGGCGAGCGAGTAGTTTTCTTGAGGATAGATGATGTCGAGACCGCTGGCTAGCACGGCGATGGTGCGTCCGCCAGCGTCCAGAGCGGCGGTGTGCGCGACTGTATCGACGCCGCGCGCCAGTCCACTGACGATGGTGATCTTGCCGCGTGCCAGATCGGTGGCAAAGTGTTCTGTCACCTGCCGTCCATAGACGCTCATGCGGCGTGTACCGACGATAGCCAGCGCGTAGTTGCGATCATCGTCGGTCAGGTTGCCACACATATAGAGCACAGGAGGCGCATAGTCGATACGCCTGAGTAGAGGAGGATAAGCTGCATCACGCCAGGTGATAATTTGAATGCGCAGCTTCTCCAGGCGTTCTAATTCGCGTGCCGGGACGATAGTTTCGCGTTGCTGTAAAAAACGCTCGGCGACCTTCTCTTCGATGCCCGCGTGCAGGAGGTCGGCGCGGGACGCATTCCAGGCCGCGATCACGTCATCGTGGAAAAAATCGAGCAGGGTCTGAAAGCGGTGTGGGCCGATGCCGGTTGCGCGGCTGAAAGCGATCCAGTGTGCCAGTTGATCTAGTGGCATGCTTTCCGATGGGTAATAATGAGCCTTTGCATCAGCAATATATGTCCCGGTTGTTGCATACCTTAGAGCGCGGCGAGCGAATTCCTCTCTTCCACGTATCAACTTACCCATGTTCATAAATCTCCTCTATATGTCTTATTCTTGTGACGCCTGTTCTGCTGATGGTTTGCTGATAAACTCCTGATTCTCTCCGTAGGCTGGATTGGTGGTAGAGGCAGGGGGAGCTGGATAAGGTACCGCTTGTTCTGTTGAGGGCAGATAAACCGGCCCCCATGGAGTTGACGTGCTGATCTGTGGAGGCATGTGACTGACGCCGGATGTTTCCTGCAAGGGTGCAGAGGCGTAGTAGGGCGGGTTGATATAGGGCAGGCTATCGGTATAGTTCTGCCAACCTGTGGCGGATGGACGAGCGGGTGTTGGAACTGCTGGGGGTATTTGCCCTTGCTGGGGAACTGGTGGAATCTGATATCCTGCCCGACCTGCTACCTGTACCTGCGCTTTTTGTGTGCGACGAGTGTAAATGAACAGCACAACACCGCCTGTGAGTGGGATGAGGATGAGTAGCAGGCCGAGGGAGATATAGAGCGATTGATTGCTGTCATTGAGATGTACTTGCACAGGCGTGGTGTTTTGCGGCGATGTCGAAGTCTGCTGAGAGCCACTGAGGGTTGGCGGCTGATGGAGATACAGGTGCCACTGGTTCTCCAGATGAGCGAGGTCTTCACCGATGGTGTGTTGCAGGTCTTGTGAAAAATCATAGTTCTGGTTATCGATGGCCCGAATAAGAGTAGCCATCTTGCGAAGACCAAAGGTTCTGTACATATAGTCTACCAGGTTCCAGCTCTGCGCATAGGCCAGGTATGCCTGGTTAGCATCTGCCGGAAAATTGAAGTAGAGCTGGCTCAGTGGAATGAGATCATGCATAGTGAGCGCCTCATTCAAGCGCGCAGTCATGGCTGGCTCGTGGTAAAGCTGGTTATAAACGGCCAGCCCCTCATCGAACCAGACGGGTGGTTCGATGCCTTGAGCGATCAATTGGTGAAAGATCAGGTGAGTCATTTCATGTGGCATGTCGCGAATGACTGTATTATTATTGAGGGCATTTACCACGATAAAACATTCATTCAGGCCCGGAAAAGCGATGCCGCCAACCCACTCATAGGTGTCAGGGGGGAGCGCACTATGAAAGTCGTTGTCGTTTTGATAGACCCAGATGTGTAGTAGATGGCTTGGACTGCCCCCCAGTTTGTGGCTGATGCGGTTTGCATCGCCTACCGCCTGCGCTAACATGCCTTGTCCGAATGCGTTGCTGTTGTTATACCAGTTGATCTGCACCATGCCTTGTGAAAGATGTTGCCAGGAAAAACGAGTATCGGTGGTCGTGAATTGCTGTGAGGGCAAGGTGTACGTGCCACTGTTATCTTGTAACTGCCAGTTGTAGGTAACTTGTGAGCCTGGAAGCAAAAAATTATAGCCGGTGGTTGCCATCTGCCAGTGCAAGGAAACTGTGGTGGCGGCCTGCGCTATGGGAACATTTTCTACTGTGCTACTGGTACTGCCTTCAACATCGGTGGTGACGGAGATGATAGCTTGTGTAATGGGACTACTAGTATCCTGCGCTTTGAGTTGGAAGGTGATGGCATTGGGAAAGGAGATGGTATCCGTTTCTGAAAGCACGGTAATAGGGTTGGTGAAAGCCTGTGCATGGACTGACTTGGAAGTGGCTGATAGAACGGTAAAAGATAAAAAGAGGATACTAAATAAACTGCCTGTACAAAATAAGCGGATCAGACGCATGCGTCGTACCAGCACCGGCATAGACGAGACTCCTCTCAGTGAGCATTTTTCAATAAAGTAGTAGACTTTATTGTACACGATTTGACAATGCTCTGCTTAATAGATAGTACCAGATGGGTAGCCGTCTATGGAGGCGAGTATGTGGTACCAGCAGGCAAGGCTTATGATGAGAAACTTTTTGCCGCATGAGCGCGTGACTGATGTGGACAGAGAAGTATCATTTATTCCTTTTGCCGTGCGTGTTCGCAACGGCAAAATCGAGTTGCGCCGTCAGGAACATGCTTAATCCATGCTTGATGTAACCTGCTACCTGCAAAGGGTAGTACTACATGTAACGATGTCCCTTGCGAACATCATGCTGGATATTGCGCTGTAAAGAATGTTGGACTTTTTGTTGACAGAATCAGAGAGAAATTTCAACATTTGCTGAATAGGTGGATGTCTGGTAGTGTGTCTGCTCCTTTTGTTCAGGAACGTGAAATGTATCTATTAACTTCTATGCATGTATATCCGTGCTATTTAACTGTTTGTAAGCTTATTTCTTAGAAAAGATAAGCTATGGTAGAGTTATCTTCCAGCAAATATGAGAAACAAATAAGATTTTATCTCGGTGTTTTAGTTTTTGATTACAAGTGAAAAGAGAAGAGTTTATTCAGCAAAAAATCTATTGAATTTCTTGCTACAAGAGGATAACCTTTTATTATGTAAGCTAGAAGCTAGACAAACGATGGAGTATCTAGTGAGAATAATGGAGGTTCCTTGTGCAAGTACAGACAACGATCAGAAGATCGTCTCCCGACATGTCAGATGCTATTTTAGCGCAACAGGCTCTTGAAGGGGATCAAGATGCGTATGAGATTCTGGTAAAACGGTATAGCACGCCTTTGTTCAACTTTATCTGTCGTTTTTTAGGTGATTACGATCAGTCGTGCGACGTTTTACAGCAGGTGTTTCTACGTTTTTACATCTCGCTTCCACATCTGAGTACAGGTGAGCCATTTAAGCCCTGGTTGTTTCAGGTGGCAAGGAACTGTTGTGTTGATGAATTGCGGAGACGACGGCGCTATGCCATTCATTTTTCGCAGTTAGAGTCAGAGAATAACGATGGAGAAGTAACCTGTCTGGGTGATATGCCTGATCCGGGGCCACTGCCTGAAGAGATTATGGAGCGCCATGATCTGCAAGATTATCTCCAGCGGGCCATTCAGTCTTTGCCACCCAAATTTCGCGCGGTGGTGTTATTGCGTTATGTGTCGCAGTTAAGCTTTTCGGAAATAGGGAAGACGTTAAATATGCCGGAAGCGACGGCGAAGACGTACTTTCATCGTGCGAAGGTTTTGCTGCGCAAGATACTAACGACGAAGGTACAAATGTTGTCGGCCTAGTGCAGTTTTTTGAAGTAATAACGGTTTTAGATAAATTTGCTTTGTCCCACGGTTCCTCAAGGGGTGTCACCGCTTAAGCAGTGACACCCCTTTATTATGGCCTGTATAGTGCAGAGCTTACAGGCCCAGCCGTGCGCGATAAGTGTGCCAGAGTTCTGCCAGCTTTGTGCGTATTTCTACCCCTGGTTTGGGGGTATAGAGCAAGGCGAGCATGACACCAGTGATGAGGCCCCAACGGAACATGCGGCGTGCCCGCCGTCGTTTGCGCACACGCTGCTCGTGGCGTTCCTGCGCGGTTTCCTTTAGCTCTTTCACGTTCTCGCTCGCCTGCCTCAATGTTCTGGATACTTTGTCAGTGGGCCTGGTACCTCTATCAAGAGCTGTGCCAGGTGTTACCATCATTTTCGCTTTCGCTATCTGTATACTATTCTGGAGGGTGTTCTGGGCCTCATTGAGAGTATCACCTAACTTCTGCTGCACTTTTGTCAATCTCTCTCTGGCCTGAACCGCCTTTACCATATCTTTGGCGTCAGCGTAGCTGTTCAGTGCAGCCCCTTTGACTTTATGAACCTGGACCTTACTGCGTTCGCGCAGTGCTACCATGACCATCACTCCTCTCGACAGAGTTATTTTTTCTTACCTTTTATGGTTATGCATAAAGTTATCGCCGCGATGTGCTACCATTTACATCACGCAAGAAGCGCGACAAGGGTTTCATAAGGGGCAGAGAAGCAGAACACCTGCAAAGGCAATGTCCCTATAATGATGTGTCGCCGTTCTTACCCATCATCATTGAGGAGTATTCCTTGCGGGTGCTTGTTCCCTGTGCTTGCTAATCGAAGCTTGTTTTGTGATATGCTGTTTCCGAAAATGTCTTAGTCAGGAGGAAACAGCATATGAAGATAAAACGCCTGGGGCGCACGGGCCTCAAAGTTTCAGAGATTTGCCTGGGCACGATGACCTTTGGCAACCAGGCTGATGAGGCGACATCGCACGCGATTATGGATAAAGCCTTTGATGCAGGGGTTTTCTTCTTCGATACCGCAGATGTCTACCCACTGGGCGGCACGCCTGAGATGGTGGGGCGTACCGAGCAGTTCATTGGAAGCTGGCTCAAGGGCAAGCGCGATAAGATTGTACTGGCGACCAAGTGTCGCGGCGCGATGGGGCCGGAAGCGAACAGCCAGGGGGCCTCGCGTCGCCATATCATGGAGGCCGTTGAGGGAAGCCTGCGCCGCCTCGGTACCGACTATATCGATCTCTACCAGATTCACTCGCCTGATCCTGAGACGCCACTTGAAGAAACATTGCGCGCCCTGGATGACCTGGTGAATAGCGGGAAGGTGCGCTACATCGGCTGTTCCAACTATCCGGCCTGGGAGGTGTGCAAAGCATTGTGGATCAGTGATAAGCAGGGGCTGGCGCGTTTCGATTGTGTGCAGCCGCGCTACAATCTCCTCTTCCGCCATATCGAAAGCGAACTCTTCCCTCTGGCGGTGGATCAGGGCATCGGTATTATCTGCTACAACCCATTGGCGGGCGGTGTGCTAACGGGCCGCTATCAACCAGGACAGCAACCGGTAGAGGGAACACGCTTTACGCTACGTAACGCGGGTCGGCTCTACCAGGCCCGTTACTGGCACGATATCCAGTTGCAGGCGGTCGCGCAATTGAAAAAGACGTGTCAGGAGCGCAATCTCTCGCTGGCCCAGGTGGCGCTGGCCTGGGTACTGAGCCATTCTGCTATCACTTCCGCCATTCTGGGGGCCAGCAAACCGGAGCAACTGAACGAGACACTGCCCGCTGTCGATCTAAAGCTTGACGAGGAGATGATGCGCATCTGCGATGATGTCTGGTATCAGTTGCCGCGCGAACGCGACCCTCAGATAGCCTATCGCTGACGAACTGTTCGATAATCCCGTAGGGGTGTGATTCATCACACCCCGCCTACCATCGTACCTAACTTGTCATCACATTCTGTTTGTGCGTCGGATAGTTGCCAGGGCGTGATGAATCACGCCCCTACGGCATGGTGCGATTGCCGATTTGGGTGAAGAAGTCATTTGTGCGTCGGATAGTTGCCAGGGCATGGTGCGATTGCTGATTTGGGTGAAAAATCAGTATCACGCTCTGGTTGTGCATCGGGGCGTTGCCAGGGCGTGATGAATCACGCCCCTACGGGATTGCCATTTTCGGTCGAAAGACTTCATTATCGTGTCCTACGGTGTGGAATGTGAGAGTAAATTCATGCGCCGTGTTTTGTATGCCGTCTTATTTACTTCTGTATTATTGCTGATCTCCTGTAGTACAGGAGTAACTGTGCCGATTGCCGCGACTGCCCAGAAACAGCAGACGCCCACACAGACGCTGCGTCAATTGGCGCAACAGCGTGGAATTGCCATTGGTGCCGCTATGAATATGGATGCCTACAGCAGTGATCCCACGTATGGACAGGTGCTGGGCCGTCAGTTTGATATGGTCACACCAGAGAATGTGATGAAGTGGAACGAGGTTCATCCTGAGCCGCATACCTACACTTTTGCGCAGGCCGATGAACTGGTGGCCTTTGCGCAGGCACATCACATGCAGGTACGTGGTCATAACCTCGTCTGGTATCAAGCCTTACCATCCTGGCTCACCAATGGCAACTACACGCGCGCCCAGTTGATGGCGATTCTCAAAGATCATATTTTCACCGTTGTCTCGCATTTCCGCAACACCGTCAATATCTGGGATGTTGTCAACGAGGCCGTTGCGGCTGACGGCTCATTACGCCCGTCGATCTGGCTAAAAGATATTGGCCCGGATTATATCGATTGGGCTTTTCGTTGGGCGCACGAAGCCAATCCACAGGCCCATCTCTTCTATAATGACTACGGCGGTGAAGGGTCTGGCGTGAAATCCGATGCCATTTATAAACTGGTGAAAGGTCTGCTTCAGCGCGGCGTGCCGATCTATGGCGTGGGCTTGCAGATGCATACCAGCATCGTCTCACCGCCGGAGAAGCAGCAGGTCATTGAGAATATGCAGCGATTGGCGGCGCTGGGCCTCAAAGTGCAGATCACCGAGATGGATGTAAAGATACAGGGTGATCCACGTCCAATGGTGCTGCGTTTGCAGGCACAGGCCCAGGTTTATCGCTCGATGCTGAGCGCCTGTTTAGCTGTCAAAGCCTGCGAGGCTTTTGTCATGTGGGGCTTTACCGACCGCTATAGCTGGATCTATGCTGTCACTGGCCATGCCGACGCGCCCTTGATCTTCGATACGCACTACCGCCCTAAACCTGCCTATTACGCGATCTACCAGGTATTAAGTGAGAAAAATGGCTCCGTCGGCTATGGGCGACAGGATGCGATAGACTATGCCGTGTAACCGTCAATAGTTTTTCTGTTTAAGGAGCAATCAATGGAGATTTTGCGTACACCGGATGAATGTTTTCAAAATCTGCCCGGCTATCCTTTCAAGCCACACTACATCGAGGTCGATGGATTGCGTATTCACTATGTCGATGAGGGGCCGCGTGATGCCGCGCTGGTTTTCATGCTGCATGGTGAGCCATCCTGGTCGTATTTGTATCGCAAGATGATACCGATTATCACAGCGGCTGGTTATCGCACGGTTGTCCCCGACCTGGTGGGCTTTGGGCGTTCCGATAAACCGACGAAGCGTGAGGATTATACCTATCAACGGCATGTAGACTGGATGCGCGGCGTGCTATTGGGACTCAATTTGCACGATGTCACGCTGGTCTGCCAGGATTGGGGCGGTCTGATCGGTCTACGTCTGGCCGCCGAGCATGAGGAACGTTTCGCCCGTATCGTGGCTGCCAATACCTTCCTGCCGACCGGCGACATTCCCCCAGGCGCGGCCTTCTTGCGCTGGCAACGCTTCTCACAGGAGGTACCGGAGTTCCGCGCCAGCCTCTCGGTCAAGAGTGGCACGGTCAACGAACTCGCGCCCGCAGTGCTGGCTGCTTATGATGCACCCTTCCCCGATGATCGCTATCTGGCGGGCGCACGACAATTTCCTATGCTGGTGCCTACCTCGCTCAATGATCCGGCCTCGGAGCCAAATCGCCGCGCCTGGGAAGTGCTAAAACGCTGGCAAAAACCCTTCCTGACAGCTTTCAGCGACTCCGACCCCATCACCAGGGGCGGTGATCGTGCCTTCCAGGCCATGGTGCCGGGCACGCAGGGACAACCCCACACGACCATCATCGGTGCCGGTCACTTCTTACAGGAAGATAAAGGTGAGGAACTGGCGCGCGTCGTGGTGGATTTTCTCAAGGCGACAGCATAAATCAAACAAAATGAGTACTTTCTTATAGTCCCTGCTGCACCAGGGAAAGCAGCCGTTGCCGGTGTGACGATGAAGCGCGTGCCTGTGTTTCTGCCGATCAGCGGCGGCTACTTATCAGATAAGTACTCATATATTGAGTATAGAGAAGAGCAGAGGGTTTCGTCAAGAGGAAGTTATCGTTCGGACCTCAGGGCTTTCCATATCTCGTGCGTGTGGTTTGCGAGTAGCGAGAAATGTCCCTCGTCAGAGTAGAAGATAGCCGTACAATGGGGGGCCATGTGTGCGAGCAGTCGGGCTGGAGCAACAGGCATAATTCTATCCTGTTCTCCATGCCATAGGAATAACTTCTCGAATGTCACCTGCCCGATCTGAAAGCCCCAGGGCTGAATTTCGATCATCACACTCGCCAGATTCCCTTGCGCGCCTTGCCGGAAACTCTCAGCCATCGCTTGTGCAAGTGCTTTTCTGATTGCTGCATTGCCCAAGAGTTGTTGGTCTGCCGTTCCGAGCCGTGCTATATAGCGGATAAGATACTTCTCAATGCTGGCAGCATCAGAACCAGTCATGTGCTGAACGAGGCGGGCGTAGAGCAGCAGCAGGTAGGGAGCATGCGCTCCGAGCCACCACATGACGCGCATCGCACCGGTTCCGGCGCGTCTGACGAGATCAGGCGGTGGGACGGTGCTGATCAAACCGCAGGCCGTGAGCCGCTGTGGAATTTTGTAAGCACAGGCCAGCGCATAGGGGCCTCCAGCAGAAACTCCTTCAACTGCAAACTGTTCAATGCCTAATTGGTCGGCTATCTCCACCACATCATCGGGCCAATCGAGTAGCTGGTAGCGGGGGTTTGGATCAGAATGCCCGATGCCTGGTCGATCTAGACCAATCAGTAGTATCTCTTCCTTGAAGGCTTGATCTGCGAGCAACTTCACTTCGAGGCGTGAACTTCCCGACCCGTGACAATGGATGATGGGAAATCCGTGGTCCTTCCCTACGGCAGCGACACCTATATTGCGCCCGTCGCGCAGCCGAACGGTGAAATCCAGAGAAAAAGGAATAGATGGAGACATATGTTTCTCTTTCAACGATCACGTAAGAATGCCTGGACGAGCGGATAAAACTCGTCAGGTCGAGAGAGAAAAGGCGTATGGCCTGCTTGCTGAAAGACGTGAACCTGGGCTTGCGGATACAAATTGCGTAGTGCTAGACGCATAGCTGGTGTCGTAGCAGGGTCATCGTCCGATTGCAGAATGAGTATTTTCCCCGGCCAGGTTGTCAGATCGTTGGGTGTGAAGTGATAGTTAAGCCGATAATCGATGGTTTCGTCAAATGAGCTGACTATATCGGCCCGCGTGAGTTGCGCAACCAGTTCTTAAAGCGGTGTCTTCATACATTATTCTCCTTATCTCCTGTTCCAGAATGGGTAGACTGTATTTGCTGATCCAGAAAGGATAAAATATGGGCGTAACGTGCGCGGTCTTCTGGTTCAAGCACCTGGGAAAGCATCTCTCTGATCTGTGCGGGTTTTTGGTTTGATAGACGAGTGATGTAGTATTCCGTGTTGAGAAAAGCCTGGAGCAGTCGCACCAGGATAGCATTTTCTGTCAAGATGGCTGTAGCTTTCGTAGTAGGAGGGAAGGTGGCAATGAGGACAAGTGCGGTGTCCGCAATAACGAGCAGGAAGCGTGTTGGTGCGGAGACGTTCTCTCCAAAAAAGGTAGCGATTTGCCCATCCACTGCTGGTGCGGTTCCAATACTCACAATGCGCGCGGATACTCCACGTGCTGTGGCTTCCCGGAGATCAGCTTCTAGTACGCTAAGTTCTGGTGATCCCCCCATTAAAGAGATGTGCCGTTGCGCATGACGAATCAGCGTGACAGCACGGCGGAGAATATCGTCAACTCCAACGATGTTGAGGACGACTTCTGCCGGAGGTGTCTGAACAAATGCTTTGAATTCCTGCTCTGCCTGCTCGCATGCGGCCTGAAACTGTGCCGAAAGATGGGCAATGACCAGTGTCGGCGCAACCGGTTCATATTGTTGCGGTTCCCCTTCTGGACTGCTCAGGCGTACCACAGCGGCTTTCTCCTCAAGGCGGTTAAGCGTTTGGTAGACCATGGAACGTGGAACGCCACACACCATACTGAGTTGTGAACCATTGAGAGGGTGCTGACGTAACAGACCAAGATAGCACTGCGCTTCATATTGGGTAAAACCAAGCTGTTGTAAGGTCTCGATCAAGGAATCTTGTTTCATCAGGCATCCCCTCTTACCCTATTCTCAATGGTCTGAACTGTGAAGCGACATCCAGATATGTTGTTATAATACTAACAACTAATGAGAAAATTGTCAAGTCGCATGAACGAGGCCATAACTGCTCTGTGGGAAACGAGTGCTTTTCTTGAGAATACTTCTGTGGCAGGTGGAATGCTTAAAGCAGCCACTGGTAACTCTCTTCCCAATCAGCCTACAATACTAAGAGACAACAATGCTTTTTCAGGCTGAGAGATAAAGATGCAGACTGTGTTGATTGATACATCGGCGGGGTATCGTATTGTGCAGCCACGATACCGCCGAGCGTTACTAATGGCTGTACAGGAGGCGGCGCAACGTGCGCACCACTTGCAACAGGCAGTGCTGGCAAGTGTGACGTTGCCGGTTGCGAGCTTTGATGCAATTCATGCCTTCTCTGCTGCTCGTCTGGCCGGGCTGGGCGAGTGTTTTATGTGGGAACAGGTCACGGCATCCGTAGCGCTGGTGGGTGCTGGAGCCGCGCTAACAATAGAGACGCAAGGAGAGAGCCGTTTTGCTGATGCGGCTCTCTCCTGGCAACGTCTGCTCAACGACGCGGTGATTGTCGATGAGACTGATGAAATTGGTGAGCAGGGCGAGGTTATGAGCGGCCCGGCCCTCTTTGGCGGCTTCTCTTTTGATCCGCAGCGATCCCGCACGGCGCTCTGGTCGGCCTTCCCCGACGGACTTTTGATTCTTCCGCTCGTGCTGTTGCGTCAGGTGGAGCAGAGGGCCACGTTGACAGTGAATGCCCTGGTGCAGCCTCTGACCGATGTGGTACAGTGCGCAGCAGAGATGGAGGAGCAGGTTGGGCGCTTGCTGGAGGCTATTGAGGGAACGCTGTTGCAGGCACCGGAGGCGATTTCCTGGCAAATGACCCTGCGTGATGTGTTGCCCGCGTCTGACTGGATGGAACTGGTGGCGCGTATCGCGCAGCAGATTCGCGCTGGTGTCTACGAGAAAGTGGTGCTGGCGCGTAGCATTGAGGCGTTACCCGATCCCACTATTGGCGCATTTAACATTAGCGCGACTTTGTACCGTCTGCGTGAAGGCTATGGCAATGCCACTGTGTTCGCCTTGCAACGCAGCGGACGCTTCTTTATCGGCGCGACGCCTGAGCGATTGGTGAAGGCCCAGGGAGGCGCTATTCAGACGATGGCACTGGCCGGTTCGGCACGGCGCGGCGCGACTGCTGAGGAAGATGAGCGCATTGGCCTGGAACTATTGCAGAGCGCGAAAAATAAGATTGAGCATACTATCGTGGCCGAACGTATTCGCGCTGTCTTGCAGGAACATTGTAGCGAGGTTAATGTATCCGCCACACCGCGTCTGCTGCGTCTGAAAAATGTACAGCATCTTGAGACACCGATCACAGCGAAGCTACTCCCTGGTCACACGTTGCTTGATGTGCTGGCGCATCTGCATCCCACACCTGCCGTTGGTGGTTTGCCGAGCGCGGAGGCGCTGGCGGCTATTCGTGAGACAGAGCAGTTAGACAGAGGCTGGTACGCGGCTCCGCTGGGCTGGCTGGACGCTCATGGAGACGGCGAGTTCGTCGTGGCCCTGCGCTCAGGGCTGGTTGAGCGCGAACGGGCTACGCTTTTTGTCGGCTGTGGCATTGTGGGTGACTCTGAGCCGCACAGCGAATATATCGAGTCCTGCCTGAAATTGGAAGTAATGGCGCGTGGCCTGTGGGGTAGCGCCGATGTATCCTCGTTTATTATGTCGTGATGAGTTGTGGCTATGTTGCAAGAACCCTTAAACCCCACCTATGCCTGTGTGGGGGCTTTTATTGATGAATTGCAGCGCGCTGGTACGCGGCATGTGGTCATCTGTCCCGGCTCGCGCTCGACGCCACTGGCGATGGTGTGTGCGGAGCATCCCGCCTTGCGCACGTGGATGCACGTGGATGAGCGTTCCGCCGCCTTCTTTGCACTGGGCATGGCTAAGCGGCTGCGCGAACCGGTGGCGCTGGTCTGCACGTCGGGCACGGCGGCAGCCAATTTTTTGCCCGCCATCGTCGAGGCGAAGTTGTCACGTGTGCCCCTGCTCGTGCTGACGGCTGATCGCCCTCATGAGCTGCGGGAAGATGGTGCGCCGCAGAGCATTGACCAGAATCGACTCTATGGCACGCACGTCAAGTGGTTTGTCGAGATGATGCTGCCAGAGGCAACCAACACGGCACTGCGCTATATGCGCACGCTGGCCGACCGCGCGACGGCGCTGGCACGTGCGGTGCCTGCTGGCCCTGTGCATCTCAATTTTCCTTTCCGTGAACCGCTCACGCCCGACCCCATCGCTCAGCAACCTATGCCGCCTGTGGAAACGCGCGATCAGGTAGCGTGGTATGGCCGTCCCGACAATGCGCCCTATACTGTCGTGCCGGAGGAACAGTTATTGCTCTCTGGTGAGCAGGTTGGCGCTGCTGTACGCCCTCTCTTAGAGCGAGCCGGTCGGGGCCTCATCATCGTCGGGCCGCATACCGACCCACAGCTTGCGGGCGTGGTAGAGCGGCTGGCCGAACAATTGGGCTATCCCGTGCTGGCCGACCCACTCTCGCAGTTGCGCACGGATGGCTACAATTCACCACTCGTTATTAGCAGTTATGACGCTTTTGTGCGACTCGATGCATTTGTGCAACAGGCGCAACCGGAACTGGTGATTCGCCTGGGCGCGATGCCGACCGCCAAACCTGTACTGCTCTATCTGCAACGCTACGCCGACTGCCCGCAGATCATTGTCAACGAGTATGGAACCTGGGAGGAGCCGACACAACTGGCACATGTGATGGTGCAGTGCGCGCCCTCTGCCTTCTGCGCTTATCTCGCTGAACAGATAACGAACTGGCGTTTTGAGCGTGACCCGGCGTGGCTGTCGCTCTGGCAACGCACAGACGCTGTGACGCGCGCAGCATTGCTTGAAGCCATCAATGCATTGCCCGCGCCTTTCGAGGGGCGTGTGTTCACCGAACTGGCCGAACTGTTGCCGGAGGGCGCGACGCTTTTTGTGGGAAATAGTATGCCGGTGCGTGACCTGGATACCTTCTTCTGGAGGCGTGCGCGTCCTATGTATATCCTGGGTAATCGCGGCGCAAACGGGATTGATGGGGTCATTTCGAGCGCATTGGGGGCCAGTGCAGGGGCGTCTGTGCTGGGCGGGAAACAACCTACCGTGCTGGTACTCGGTGATCTTTCGTTCTTCCATGACCAGAATGGTCTGCTGGCGGCGAAGTTGCACGGGCTTGACCTTACTATCGTGCTGGTAAATAATAATGGCGGGGGTATCTTCTCGTTTCTGGCCCAGGCCGCGCATCCCGAACATTTCGAGCAACTCTTCGGCACGCCAACCGGATTAGACTTCCGACCCGTAATACAGATGTACGGTGGCTCTTTCCGGCATGTCGAAACATGGGAGCAGTTTCGCGTGGCCATCACACATAGCATCACCGCCGGAGGTTTGCAGGTCGTTGAGGTGGTGACAGAACGGGCCAGCAACGTGCAAATGCACCGCCAGCTCTGGCGCGCCGTCGAACGGGCTATTACGGAAAAAGGGTGTGTATGAGTCGGTTGCTGGTGAATGGCGTTCATCTGGGCGTTGAGGTACGCGAACCGGCGGGAGTGAGCAAGGGTGTACTCGTCATGCTGCATGGCTTTACCGGTAGCGCGGCGGGTTGGGGCGAACATCTCACGGTTTTTGCGGATGCCGGGCTGCGTGTCATTGCCCTGGATATGCTCGGCCATGGCGAGTCAGATGCGCCCGCCGATGCGCAACGATATAGCATTGAGCATTGTTGTGAGGATATCGTCACGGTGTTGCGCATGCTGGATGTGCGGCCCGCCGAGGCTATCCTGCTGGGTTATTCAATGGGAGGGCGGATCGCGCTCTATACAGCCTTCTCCGG
This sequence comes from Ktedonobacteraceae bacterium, assembly GCA_034436045.1. Lineage (GTDB taxonomy): Bacteria > Chloroflexota > Ktedonobacteria > Ktedonobacterales > Ktedonobacteraceae > H111-94. The sequence continues at coordinate 15,523 of DAOTVZ010000305.1, forward strand.
CTTTTTTCGCGCACTGGTCTTAGAAAGCGCCTCAGCCGGTATTGAAGACCCGGTTGAGCGTATCCAACGGCGTGCAAGTGACGAGGCACTGGCCGCGCGTATCGAGCGTGAAGGTGTTGAGGCATTTGTCGATTACTGGGAGCGTATTCCTCTCTTCGCCAGTCAACAGGCGCTGCCCGCTGAAGTGAGGGCACGCTTGCGAGCGCAGCGACTACGCAATCGCGCAGAGGGGTTAGCGAACAGTCTGCGCGGCGTGGGAACCGGTGTACAGCCTGCGCTCAATGAGAAATTGCCGGCATTACAGCTTCCGGTGCTGTTGCTGGTCGGAGCGCTGGATAGCAAATTTACCGCTATCGCCCGGCATATGATGCAACTGTTACCACAAGCGCAGTTACAAATTATATCGGGTGCAGGTCATACTGTTCACCTGGAACAGTCGGCGCTGTTTCAGCAGCATGTTATTGCGTTTTGTATGCAGTATTGTTTTAGCAGGACAAGGAGATAGAGAGCATGCCCGTTGCGTGGGAAAAAGTAAAGGATTATACCGACATCATCTTTGAAAAGGGCGAGGGTATCGCCAAACTCACCATCAATCGCCCGGAGGTGCGTAACGCCTTCCGCCCGGAGACGCTAAACGAACTGATCGAGGCGTTTGCTATTTGCCGGGAAGACCCGGAGGTCGGGGTTGTGATTCTCACTGGCGCAGGTGATAAGGCCTTCTGCTCCGGCGGCGATCAGCGCGTGCGTGGTCATGGCGGCTATGTTGGTAGCGATGGTGTGCCGCGCCTGAACGCCCTTGATCTGCAACATGCGATTAAATATCTACCCAAGCCGGTGATTGCGATGGTCGCCGGCTACGCTATTGGTGGCGGTCATGTGCTGCATCTGCTCTGCGATCTGACGATTGCGGCCGATAATGCGCGTTTCGGCCAGACAGGCCCAAAAGTGGGCAGCTTCGATGCCGGTTGGGGGGCAACCTACATGGCACGAGTCGTCGGTCACAAGAAGGCACGCGAGATCTGGTATCTCTGTCGCCAGTATAGCGCACAAGAGGCGCTGGACATGGGGCTGATCAATGCGGTGGTGCCGTTGGAGCAGTTGGAAGAGGAGACGATCAAGTGGGCAAAGGAGATTCTGGAGAAGAGTCCGACTGCTATTCGCTTCCTCAAAGCCGCCTTCAATGCCGATACCGATGGTCTGGCCGGTCTACAGCAGCTTGCCGGTGATGCGACCATGCTCTACTACATGACCGAGGAAGGGCGTGAGGGTAGGAACGCCTTTATTGAGAAGCGCAAGCCCGATTTTTCGCGCTTCCCACGTCTGCCTTAGCAGCTTAGAGTAGGACGGTCTATACGAGCGCCCGTATTACAGCGATTTATTGCTATCCCTATCGGCTCCCTTTCGCGCACAGCTTTACGACCGCTCATGGCGCTATGCTGGTGCGCGAGGGGGCGATCATTGAGCTTACCACCACGCAGGGGTTGGTCGGTATTGGCGAGATAGCCCCGCTCCCTGGTTTCGTCGGCGGGACGCTGGCGGATGTCTTGCGTCTGTTGCCCGACGCGACTGCCTGCCTGCAGGGCAAGACGCTGCGTGATGCGTTCCAATGGCTGGACGGCGTAGCACTGCCTTCGGCATTGCAATGCGGCCTTGAGATGGCTTTGTTCGACGTGCTGGGGCATTGCGAGCAGAAACCGCTGGCCTCTCTGCTCACCAGTGTGGCTACACAACCTCGTAGTGCTATTGCCGTCAATGCAGTAGTTGGTGCACCATCTACCCAGGCAGCGGTGCAAGAGGTACAGAGAGCAGTACAGGCAGGTTTTGGTTGTGTAAAGCTCAAAGTAGGTTGTATGCCCTCGTTGGTGGAGGAACTTGAGCGCGTTGCGGCGGTAAGGAGTGCGCTCGGTGCCGCCGCACATTTGCGTCTGGATGCGAACGAAGCCTGGACGCTGGAGCAGGCACAAGCGGTGCTGACGACCTGTGCGGGCTATGACATCCAATACATTGAGCAGCCTCTATCACGTCACGATCTCCGTGCGATGCGCCAACTACGTCAAGCTGTGACCATCCCTATTGCTGCTGACGAGGCGGTAGGTGATCTGGCGAGCGCACGCATAGTCATAGCAGCGCAAGCGGCCGATATTCTGGTGATTAAGCCACAATTGTGCGGTGGCTTGCGCAATGCGCAACGTATCATCCAGGCAGCGGAGCAGCGCGGGGTGCAGTGCGTGATTACGACTACCATCGAATCGGGTATCAGCCTGGTAGCCGCATTGCATCTCGCGGCGGCCTCACCGCAGGTCACGCTGGCATGTGGGCTGGCGACCGCGCATCTGCTAGCGGATGACCTGGTGCTTGAACCGCTGGCGGTACAACGCGGCGTGTTATCTGTACCGCAAGGAGTTGGCCTGGGCGTGACGCTGGATAGAAAAGCGCTAAAACAGTATGAAATGATCTGAATAATATATGAGTACACATATACTGCCTGATTGGCTAATGCGTGCGGCTGAGAGCAGGCCGACGCACCTTGCCCTGCGTTACGGGCCGGTGCGCTGGAGCTTCGCGGAACTGAATCAGCGTGTGCAGCGATTGGCGCGCCAGTTGGCGACGATGGGCGTCAAGAGTGGCGACCGCGTGGCATTGCTGGCGCAGAATAGCCCCCAGTTTGTGGCCTGTGTCCACGCGCTGACACGGCTTGGCGCTATCCTGGTGCCGCTTAACGTGCGCCTGACAAAAGATGAGTTATGCTGGCAACTGAGCGATGTGCGCGCTGCTGTGCTGTTGCATGACGCCGCATATGCCAGTATAGCTGCTGAGGTAGGGGGCGTACTACCTGCCATCACACGTGCGACGCTTGATGACGAAGCTGCAACTGATGAACTGGTAATCAGCCATTTGCCGGAAGCTGAGATAGCGTTGCGCACGCTGATAGACCTGGATGCCACACAAGCCATTATGTATACCTCTGGCACTACTGGACATCCCAAAGGGGCCATTATTACCTATGGCATGCAGTGGTGGAGCGCGACCGCTTCGGCGCTCAATCTGGGTTATCAGCGTGATGATTGCTGGCTGGCCTGCCTGCCTTTCTTCCACATCGGCGGCCTCTCGCTGCTGATGAAGAGCGTCATCTATGGTATGAGCATCGTCATTCATAGCAAGTTCGATGCCACTGCCGTCAATCGCTCAATTGTGGAAGATCGCGTCACGATGATTTCGGTCGTTGCGGTGATGCTGCAACGCATGCTGGTTGCGCTCGACGAGGAACAACATGGTGACGTGCCGGGGCGCTATCCCGCGACGCTGCGCTGTGTCCTGCTGGGTGGTGGGCCTGCCCCTCTACCTCTGTTGGAAGATTGCGCTCGCCGCGCGATACCCGTCGTGCAAACCTATGGTCTAACCGAGGCTTGTTCGCAGGCAGTCACGCTGGCTCCAGAGGACGCCTTGCGCAAGCTGGGTTCGGCAGGTCGCCCACTTTTGCCCGTGCAGCTTCAGATCAGGCATGAAGACCAACCTGCTGCGCCCAATGAGGTGGGCGAGATTTATCTGCAAGGCCCAACAATCACGCCTGGCTATGCCGACCGCCCGGAAGCAACCGTAAAAGCATTGCGCGATGGCTGGCTGGCGACCGGCGACCTGGGCTACCTCGACTCCGAAGGTTACCTCTATGTGCTTGATCGCCGCGCAGACCTGATTATCTCCGGCGGCGAAAACGTCTATCCCGCCGAAATCGAGTCCGTGCTGCTTGCCCATCCGGCGGTGGCAGAGGCAGGTGTCTGTGGCATGGCTGATACCCACTGGGGCCAGGTACCAATTGGCTTTGTGGTATTACAGGCCGGTAGCTCGGTCGATGAGCAAAAGTTGAAAGAATATGTTGCTCAACGCCTCGCGCGCTACAAGCAGCCGCGCGCTATTCATATAGTCAGGCAATTGCCGCGTAATTCGTCGGGCAAACTGCTTCGGCGCGAGTTGCCGAAACTGCTATCTGAGTAACATCTGTCCAAAAGAGCAGCATTATTCTGGCTATAGGGACAATTTTTTCCGATAGGAAGATGAGATACTGTTGTAGGAGAGACGTAGGCCATACGCGATAGCGGTGAACCTTTCAGGCCCGGCATGAGTTCGGTGCTGATACGCATAGCGCCCAGACGCATTATCTTCTGGGATGCGACTGTCGATCCCATTATTGGCTCAAAGTGCAATGTGTGAGTAAGCGAACAGGATATCCACACCTGATACCCCCTGGGGGTGTCAGGCAGGGGGGTGTCTTGCCAATATTGCTCACATAACCGCCAGGCCCACGAAGAGTCGGCTATTCAGCCAGAAGAAAGATATTGTGCCGCTTCGAGCAGGAGAAACGACCTATTTAGCTACGATATGAGTCATCACGCAGTATGGCTATCCGCTCACGTTGCATAGCTCAAAAGCTTGCTTGAGACTTGCAATAGGGTCGCCTTGTGGGATAAACTCCTGTCCAAGATAGCCCTCGTAGCCGGTGGTGAGGATTGCGCGAACGATGGGTGGGTAATTTAACTCCTGTGTTTCGTCAAGCTCGTGTCGGCCTGGATTGCCTGCCGTATGATAGTGTGCAAAGTACGTGTGGTATGTGCGGATAGTGCGAATGATGTCGCCTTCCATAATCTGCATGTGGTAAATATCGTAGAGCAGCTTTATACGTGGCGAGTTGACCATCCGGCACACCTCGACGCCCCAGGCAGTCCGGTCACACTGATAGTCTTTGTGATCGACTTTGCTGTTGAGCAGTTCCATCACGAGAGTGACGCCAGCCTCTTCGGCGGCCCGTGCCACGCGGCGTAATCCTTCTGCCGTAATCTCAGCCCCTGCACGGTCGTCCAGGCCCGCGCGGTTGCCGCTAAAGACGATCACGTTCGGGATATGCCAGCGTTCGGCCTGGGCGATAATGGCGAGAATCTGCTGTTCAAGTGCTGCATGCCGCTCGCGTCGATTGAGGCCCTGCTCGATAGACAGCCCGCCGTTGGTGGAGACGATAGTCAGGCCGCAATCCCTGGCGAGTGACCAGTATGCTGGCTGTATCAATTCGACTCCCTGATAACCGATGGCGGCTGCCTCCCGTAACAGGTGCTGTGGTGTGATACCAGTTCTCTCAAAGCACCACCAGGCAAATGACTGCTTGATCTGGCCCATGCTGTTCCTCCTGTCATGTCAAAGGGAAGAGAAAATGCTTCTCCTCCCTTCGTCTCAAAATTGTGTCCAATCGAAAAGCACACCCATCGCGGTCATGCGCTCCTCGCGTAGCATCTGATAGGCTTTTGCGACCTTCATTATCCTTCCAGTACCTGTCGCCCAATAGTAGCAATGGTGGCATCGTCCATTGGGGGATTGGAGAGACCGGCTCGCACGTCGCGGTAGTAGCGTTGCAGAGGCGAGTTGAGCGAGAGGCTGGCCGCACCCACGAGACGCATGGCAAGATCAACCACCTCAACCGCGTGATTGGTGATGATGTACTTGGCGGCGGCGCACTGGCTGGCCGGAATGCTCTCAGGATCGCGGTCAAACTGCTCTGCCAGGCCATACAGCACGGCACGGCTCTGCATCAGGAGCAACTCTATTTTGGCCGCTTTCTCCTGAATGTGGGGCAGGCTGGAGATGGGCCGGTCGAGCGAGTTGGGACGGCGTTGCCTGGCGAAGCGAATGGCCTCGTTGCGCGCACCCTCGGCGATGCCCTGATAGACGGCGGTTGTCAGCAGTTGCCACGCCGCAACACGCCCCTGGGCCGCCGGATTGGTCGGTACCTGCTGCTCCAGCCAGGCATTGGCAGGTGCATGCACGTTTTCAAGGACGAGATCATGGCTACCAGAGCCACGCATCGCCAGCGCGTTCCAGGTTGGTTCGACGCGCAGACCGGGGGTGTTGCGCGCGACCAGGATGTTGCCGCGATCACTGTTGAGCGGCGGCAGGTTCGCGGCAGCAGAGGCGGCATCTTCGAGCGTGCAGTTAACGATGAAATGGGTCAAAATGGGACTGCCGGTCGTGTAGGTCTTGCGTCCGTTGATAATCCACGTGCCATCGTTCTGACGGCGCGCCGTGGTGCTGAAGCGCCCACCACGACTGGGACTGCCGGTAGCAGGTTCTGAGGCTGCTGTGTTGATGATCGCGCCCTCATCGACAACGGCACGACATAACTCTTCGTAGAAGGCATTGGGGCCGGTGACGTTGGCCCCGATGCGCGCCATATTGTTGAGATGCATGCTCATGACCAGCGCGGTTGAGGGATCGCCTTGCGCCAGGCGCTGCTGAGCCAGTAGTGCTTCTAAAAGGCTTGCTCCCCAGCCGCCGAAATCACGTGGTACCGTCAACGTCAGATAACCAGATTTGCGCAAATCGTCGTAGTTTTCGTACACGAAACTGCCCTCCCAGTCGTGCTGCGCGGCTCGCTGCGCGAACGTATCGGCAAGTTGCGCGGCGAGAGAGACGAGAGACTTCTGACGGTCGGTAACGGGATATGCTGGAAAGCTCATAGGTATGACTGCTCCTTTGGTTAGTTCGGATAGATAATTTAGAGATGCCCTTGCTCCGCGAGATGGGCGGCATGTGTCATGATATTGCGAACGCGCATGCCAAAGCTGGCGAAACGTTCGTCGTGCGTCTGACCACGTTTCCAACGATAGTATATCTGCTGGATGATGACGCACAGCTTGAAATAGGCAAAGGTCATGTAAAAGTGCATGTTTGATAGGTCGCGCCCACTCTCTTGCGCGTACATCTCCATGAATTGCTCACGCCGAATGAAGCCGGGCAGGTACGTCACGGTCGGCAAGACGGTTTGTAGATAGTCGGGGTCGTCGGCGTGAACCCAGTAGCTTAACGAGACGGCCAGATCGAAGAGCGGGTCGCCAATGGTTGCCATTTCCCAATCCAGCACAGCCACTACCTGGCTCAGATCGTTCGGGTTCAGCAACATATTGTTGAGCTTGAAATCGTTGTGAATCAGGCTGGCCGCCGGACTCTGTGGCACGTGTTCGCTGAGCCAGCGCATCAACGGCTCGGCCTCTGCGATGTCTTCGGTCTGAGAGCGGTGATAGCGTTCAATCCAGCCTTTAACCTGGCGCTCCAGAAAGCCCTGTGGATGCCCGAATGTGCCGAGTCCCGCCGCTTGCCAGTCAAGACCGTGAATTTGCACCAGCGTCTTCACAGTGGTTTCCGACATGGCATGGCATAGCGCTTCGGTGGGTGTGATACCGCTAGGAAAGCTGGTATTAACAACGATGCCTTTGCGCCGCTCCATGACGTAGAATGGCACGCCCAGAACGCTCAGGTCGTTACAAAAGACGTAAGGCTTCGGGGCGAGCGGGAAGACGGCGTGAATCTTTTGCAGCAGGCCCGCTTCGCGTTCCATATCATGCGCCCTGGGGGGTACCGGCCCAAATGGCGGACGGCGCAACACGCCCTCCCAGGAGCCGATTCTGACCAGATAGGTGAGATTTGAGGCTCCCGAAGGGAATTGCCGCACTACTAATGGCTCTGGCCCAAGTCCCTCAATATGCGCGCGCAAGAACGCTTCCACCTTTGGAAGATCAAGTTCCTCACCCTTGCGGACAGTAATCGTGTCGTCTTCGGCAATCATAAAGCTTCTCCTACCTTATCATTCGGTTTCGTAGGGGCGTGATTCATCACGCCCTGTTTGCCCGTCGATACCTTTAACATTCCGCTCCGTAGGGGCGTGATTCATCACGCCCTGTTTGCCCGTCGATACCTTTATCATTTGGTTTCGTAGGGGCGTGATTCATCACGCCCTTGCTCCCCGCCGATACCTTTAACATCGGCTCCGTAGGGGCGTGATTCATCACGCCCTGTTTGCCCGTCGATACCTTTAACATCGGCTCCGTAGGGGCGTGATGAATCACGCCCTGTTTGCCGGTCGATACCTTTATCATTTGTTTCC
>DAOTVZ010000306.1:0-8617 GCA_034436045.1 Ktedonobacteraceae bacterium
CTCTCAGGGCGTGATCAATCACGCCCCTACGGGATGGTGCCTTTGCCAGTTCCGTTTGAAAAAATTCATCATCACGCCTGGAAACGAGTCGATAGGCAAACAGGCCTGCTTCATCACTCCTTGCTCATCCGTCGTGCCGCTCTCAGGGCGTGATCAATCACGCCCCTACGGGATGGTGCCTTTGCCAGTTCCGTTTGAAAAAATTCATCATCACGCCTGGAAACGAGTCGATAGGCAAACAGGCCTGCTTCATCACTCCTTGCTCGTTCGTCGTGCCGCTCTCAAGGCGTGATCAATCACGCCCCTACGGGATGGTGCCTTTGCCAGTTCCGTTTGAAAAAATTCATCATCACGCCTGGAAACGAGTCGATAGGCAAACAGGGCGTGATGAATCACGCCCCTACCAGGTGCGAATATCGACAAAGTGTCCGGCAATAGCAGCGGCGGCGGCCATCGGGGGACTGACAAGGTGTGTGCGCCCACCGCGTCCTTGACGGCCCTCGAAATTGCGGTTGCTGGTCGAGGCACAGCGCTCGCCTTCGCTCAGGCGGTCGCCGTTCATAGCGATACACATGCTGCATCCAGCTTCACGCCACTCGAAACCGGCCTCGCGGAAGATATCGGCCAGCCCCTCTTCCTCGGCCATGCGACGCACGCGCATCGAGCCGGGCACAACCAGCGCGCGCACGCCGGGGGCCACATGCCGTCCCTTGACGTATCGCGCCGCCATGCGCAGGTCTTCCAGACGCGAGTTGGTACAGGAACCGATAAACACCGTATCAACCTTAATATCGGTGATTTTCTGGCCCGGCTGCAAGCCCATATATCTAAGGGCGCGCTCGTAGGACTGGCGCTTGAGGGGATCGCTCTCCTGGGCAGGGTCGGGCACGGAGCCGGTCACATCAACGACCATACCGGGATTGATACCCCACGTGACCTGCGGTGCCAGACCATCGACATCAATTTCATATACCGCGTCGAAATGCGCATCGGGATCGCTGGCAAGCTGCTTCCAGGCTTCGACGGCCTGCTCGAACAGTTCGCCTTTGGGCGCGAAGGGACGATCTTTGATATAGGCAAAGGTGGTTTCATCGGGGGCTACCATGCCGGCGCGCGCACCAGCCTCAATGGCCATGTTGCACAGTGTCATGCGACCTTCCATTGAGAGACCGCGCACTGTCGAGCCGCTAAATTCGATGACGTGACCGGTACCAACACCCGTGCCAAGCTGGCCAATGAGATACAGCGCAACATCTTTGGCCGTCACGTTGGGCGGGAGCTGGCCCTCGATGCGAATATTCATCGTCTTCGGCTTCTTCTGCAACAGGCACTGCGTCGCCAGCACATGCTCAACCTCGCTGGTGCCGATGCCGATGGCGAACACGCCCAGCGCACCGTGCGTAGAGGTATGCGAGTCGCCGCAGACCAGCGTCATTCCTGGTAAAGTAAGGCCCAGTTCCGGCCCGATAATGTGAACGATGCCCTGACGCGCATCGTTCATATCGAACAGCGTCAGGTTGAAATCGCGGGCATTCTGCTCCATGGCGGTGATGCAGATTTCGCTATCCTTGTCCACAACATCTAGCATCTTGCGGCCCACAACGGTCGGCACGTTATGATCCAGCACGGCTACGGTAGCATCGGGGCGGCGCACCGGCAAATGAGCGGCCCGCAGACCGGCAAACGCCTGGGGCGAGGTGGCTTCGTGTACCAGGTGGCGGTCAATGTAGAGAACGGTAGACTCACCCGGAACGTCGCGCACGACATGCGCATCCCAGATTTTGTCAAACATGGTTTTCGGCATAACGGTAAGCTCCTGAGTCCAAGATAAGGCGAGTCTGCATCCTGCACGCAGAAAACCAGCATTGTGGGCAGGAAGCGCGGCACCGTGTCCGGGGATGAAATTTTTAATCGAATGTAACATCCACAACAGACACGATGGAGTGGCTTCCTGATCTCAGGTACAAATTTCCTTCCAGAGGATGCAGATACGATATAGTTACATTCTATACATGTTATATCACAGTCCGCAGGCCAATGGGGAATCGATGACTTCATGGCATAGAGACAGGATCGAGAAAAATCTCGGTGTAGGGGCAGCTTCAGCACACCCGCGCGCCCGTCAATTCGCCTGAGCTGCCGCTCGAACGAGCGCGGTGAATCAGTCCCTACCCGTATTACTTCCCTTGCCTGTTTTGTTAAAGTCCGTAAGCTGTCCCTACACGGTGGTTTTCTGCATGACTGTGGTGGCGATGTAGCGCAGGTCCATCTCCTCAAGTTCGCGCTTCTTGCCGAGCAGCAGTTTGGCCATCTCGAAGGCATGATTCAACTGCTCTTTCTCCAGTTCATAGCCCAGTTCGCGCATCTGGGCGGCGAGCGCAGCGCGACCGGAGAGTTTGCCGACATGCATGCGGCGATCAGCCGAGGTCAGGCCAACGGATTCGGGGGTCATGATCTCGTAGGTACGCGCGTCCTTTAAAACACCATCCTGGTGAATACCACCGCCGTGCGCAAAAGCATTGCGTCCGATGATAGCCTTCGTCCATTGTGGCTCCATGCCCGACAGCTTTGCCACCAGACGGCTGGTAGCGGCAATCCTGGTGGTATCAACGCGGACATCCATACCCAGGTCGGCGGAGCGCGTTTTGATTGCCATGACTACCTCTTCAGTAGCAGCATTGCCCGCCCGCTCACCGAGGCCGTTGATGCAGGTATCGACGCGCTCGGCTCCGTTGCGCAGAGCGGTCAGGGCATTGGCAACCGCCAGACCGAGGTCATCGTGACAGTGGGCCGAGATGCGGATGCCGGGGAACTCTTTTTTCACGTCGGCGACCAGTTCCCCGAACTCCCAGGGTAAGGCGACGCCGACAGTGTCACACAAAGTTACAAAGCGCACGCCTTCTTTAAGAATGGCCTCACAGACTTCGAGGATGAAGTCATGTTCGGTGCGTGTCGTATCTTCCAGGGCGAAATCGACATTTTCCGTATAGGTGCGCGCCTGAGCAACGGCGGTGCGGGCCAGTTCCAGCACTTCCGCACGCGTCTTGCCCAGTTTGACTTTACGATGCAGAGGCGAGACACTGATAAAGGGTTGGATCGCCGAATGGGCCGCAATTTTGACAGCATCCCAGGCGCAAGCAATATCGGTAGGATTGGCGCGCGCAATGGCACAGATTTCAGCATTCTCCACCTTCGAGGCGATCAAGCGCACCGCCTCAAACTCGCCGGGGGAAGAAACCGGGAAACCGCAATCCAGCGTATCGAAGCCCATCGCCGCCAGCGCCTGGGCTATCGCCAGTTTCTCTTCAGGAAAATAGTTGACACCAGGGGTCTGCTCCCCATCGCGCAGAGTCGTTTCGTAGAACTTGATGATGCGTGGTTCAGTCGTCATTGACATTCACTCCTTTGTTGAGACAACGCGGAATTACGCATTTGGTAGCCGAGTGAATTATATGAAACCAGTAAACAGTTTTGCAAGCAACCTGACGCATTTAGGAAGAGAGAGAGGGAACCAGGGCAATGCCTTGCGCTCGCCTTGCTCACTATGAGAAAATTGTGAGGAAAGATCATTATGCTCAAAAGTGATTAGCGTAGTAACTATTAGTATACCGTTCCTGGCGGGGACGGCAAAGGGAGTGTTTATGGCAACCTGGTGCGATCTTGATAGCGCCGTTGAACTTGTCGAATCGGGGCACCGCGTTTTTGTGCAGGGAGCGTGCGCAACGCCCACACCGCTGATAGAGGCGCTGGTAGGACGTGGCGAATCGCTCTTTAACGTCGAGATAACGCAACTGCATACCTACGGGCCGATGCCTTATACCGATGAACGCTGGCGTGGCCATTTCTTATTGCGCGCCCTTTTTGTCGGTGAAAATATTCGTGAAGCTACGAACGCCGGGCGAGCCAGCTATACCCCCATCTTTCTCTCCGATGTCCCGGCATTATTTGCGCCCGGCGGGGTCCTGGCAATTGATGTGGCCCTGATCCAGGTCTCTCCACCAGACCAGCATGGCTATTGCTCGCTGGGATCATCGGTCGATGTGACGCGGGCGGCTGTCGATTCCGCGCGCTACATCATCGCGCTCGTCAACCCCAATGTGCCGCGCACTCACGGCGATAGCTTTCTGCATATCTCGCGCATTGATAGAGCAGTACAGTGGGATGGGCCACTTTATGAAGTTGAGCGTCGGCCCCTTAATGCGGTGCAGAAAAAGATCGGCCACAACGTAGCCTGCTTGATTGAGGATGGGGCTACGCTCCAGATGGGCATCGGGGCCATTCCCGACGCGGTTTTACAGGCGTTAAGCAACCACCGGGACCTGGGCATTCACTCAGAAATGTTCTCCGATGGCGTGCTGGATCTGGTAGAGAAGGGGGTCATCACCGGCACCCGCAAAGCTATCGACAAGGGGAAGATTGTCTCTAGCTTCGTCGTGGGCAGTCGCCGCCTACTCGATTTCATTGATGATAACCCGCAGGTAGCAATGCGTCCAATGGACTATACGAACAACACACTGATTATTCGGCAATTTGAGCATATGGTCGCGGTCAATAGCGCGCTGCAAATCGACCTGACCGGGCAAATCTGCGCTGAGTCTATCGGCACATACCTTTATAGTGGCGTAGGTGGACAGATGGATTTTATGCGTGGGGCAGCACTCTCACCACGCGGTCGCCCGATCATCGCGCTCCCCGCGACGGCGCGCAGCACTCCTGGCTATGACTATGAAAAAGAAGTCATGCTCACCCCGATTGATGGGCAGATTTCGCGCATCGTGCCGGTCTTAGCACATGGAGCAGCGGTCACGACCTCGCGCGCCCATGTACATTATGTCGTTACAGAATACGGTATCGCCGAACTGCACGGACGCGACCTGGCCGAGCGCGCCCGCCGCCTGATTGCCATTGCGGCCCCACAATTCCGCGAGGGACTGGAACGAGCGGCCCACAACCTTCATTTACTCTAAAATAACGGATATAAGGCTCTTTCACAAATTTTATCAATCAAAAGTGGAAAAACGTTCTCCCGCAGGCATAGGGGTATGATGTATCATGCCTTGCGAGCGGATCAACGGACGCACGGGACGTGATGCATCATACCCCTACGGGATCGGGCTTCACGCCGTAATCGATGCCTGTACATTTTAGTTATCCCATAGGATAGGCTGCTCATCTTTCTCCGTCCCCGTTGACCCGGCGGTCTCTTGTGTTGTCGGCTTCTCCTGATTCTTCTTCGCCGGTAGCGGATAGAGAATAAAGAGCGGTAACGTCGTAGTATGCAAGACATGCTCTGTTACACTACCCATGACCCAGTGGCGCACGCCGCCAAAACCATGTGTCGCCATCGCAATCAGGTTATAGACACGCTGGCCATCGCGCTCTTCCTCACCTATTCTGACAATCGCGCTCGCCACATCGTTATCTGTCACGACTGAAGAGGTAATCGTGAAATTGGCAGTGGGAGCTATCTGCTGCTGTAGCTCGCGCGCCAGTGCTTCCACGTAGTTTAGCGCCACCTTCTCCACGCTGGCAACCACACCCGCGCTGAGATGGGCCGCGCTCTTGCCAATACCGGCAGTCGCGGGCAGATCGACAATGCGTAGCAGGTGCAGTTCTTTAGGCGTGTCGGGAGCCAGTTCCATGAGGAGTTGTATAGTGGGTAGCAACGCAGCTTCAGACCATGCCGAACCGTCCAGTGGAACGAGCGCGCGCAGTGGGGTGGTATCGAACAGCGTGGGTGCCAGTGCAGCCTCACCACGCTCGTGCAGAACCAGCATGGGGACATGAACGCGACGCGCAATTTTATCTGTCACACTCCCCAGCATCCAGCGCTTGAAGAGGCTATAATTGTGGCTACACATAACAATGAGATCAACAGTATACATCTCTACTACGTCGTGGAGTTTCAGATCGACAGCGCCTTCCGACACTTCAAGCTGTACATTGAGGCCCTTGAGGTCGTCACTTTGCGCCACCCGCTGCAAGTAGGCACGGGCATCTTTTTCGCGCCGCTCGACCGCATGCTCAAATGTACTTGAAGGCTGGGTTAAGTACGGCCCAAACTCAAGAGAGGACTCCACGACCTGCAACAGAATAACAGTTGCCGACGATGAACGAGCCATCCGCGCAGCGACCGGGATGGCCCGCTCGGCCAGTGCTGAACCATCAAGAGGCACTAATATCCTTTCAAACATCGCTTTGCTCCTTTGCAATACCTCGTCATAACTCCTGCCGGTGCAAAAGTCTGACGTGCGATACCTTTCTTCACTTCTTCACTCTTCAGCATAACTATCCAATTACACAAAAACATCACAGGCCGACGCCTATTTCTCACAGCAGCCTCACAACAAGCAACAATGGAGCAGCAAGGGTCTCCATCCTTTAGGAAGATGGTGGTGGTCGGTGTAGGGGCGTCATTCATGACGCCCTGGCCGCCCGTCGATCCGCGCACGGGGCCTCTTTCATCACGCCCTGCCGCCCGTCGATCCGCGCACGGGGCCTCTTTCATCACGCCCCTCTACCCATTTCCCTCGCAAGGATAGAGAGCCAGCAGCAATTGCCCCATGCAATGAGCGCTTTTTTTTGGTACAATGCCAATAGATTGAGTAAAATAGCCTGAGTTACAGTACCACCCTATGCCACAGGAGCACGAAAGGAGGATAGTCCCAGTGTCCACTCCATCCCCATCAGATGCTGCTTATACCTCTTCCTCTTCTGCCCCCATTCATACTACGGCTGAGGTTCTCGCGCAACTGTTAGATATCTCCCCGGATGCACTGATCATTGTGGATAATGCAGGCACCATTGTGAAGGTCAACAATCAGGCCGAGATGATGTTCGGATATAGTAGCGCAGAACTTGTGGGTCAATCGCTCGAAATCTTGCTGCCGGAACGTTTTCGCAAGTTGCATATCGCGCATCGCGCCCACTACGCCCGCGCGCCGCGCACCCGCCCAATGGGAGCAGGTCTGGAACTATATGGCAAGCACAAGGATGGCCTGGAGTTCCCGGTCGATATCAGTCTCCGCCCTCTGATTCTGGATGGCACACCACATGTCGTGGCCGCCGTGCGCGATATCACGGCACAAAAACAGGTCGAGAGCGAAAACGCGCAACGTTTGCAGCAGCTTCGCCTGCAAACTGAATTGATGAATCTGTCGCACGACGCTATTTTGATCCGCGACCCGATTAACCGCATTATTTTCTGGAATCGTGGTGCCGAAGAACTCTATGGATGGACAGCGCAGGAGGCCCTGGGCCGCATCAGCCATACTCTTCTCAAGACACGCTTTCCGCTCGATCAGGGCGATGCAAACCAGGCCGATGAGGCATTGGAACGAGAGGGGCACTGGGAAGGTGAACTCATCCACAAGCATAAAGATGGTCACACGCTCATCGTTGAAAGCAGTCTCTTATTAGTACGCGACAAGCAGCAGCATCCCATCGCACTCCTGGAGATTAATCGTGATGTGACCGAGCGTTATCGCCAGGAACAGGCGGTGCGTAGCAGCTACGCGGAAACAGTTGCGCGCCTGGATGTGTTGCAGCAGATCATCAATGCCCTGCCAAGCAGTGTCTATCTCGTCTACGGCCCGGAAACGCGGCTGGCACTCTCGAATCGTACCACAGACACGATCTGGGGAGCAAAATGGCACACTCATCAACCCATGCGCGAGTTTCTGACGACTAATGGCATCGGTATCTTCGATATTCGAGGCCGCCCCCTGCCATACGAGCAACTGGCGACGCTACGCGCTCTTCAACAGGGAGAATGCGTTCTCCAGCACCAGGAGACGATTCGCCGTCCGGACGGCTCCAGTATCCCTGTCCTGGTCAATGCTGTCACCCTGAATATCCAGCATCCCTGGCTGATTACCTCGCCCGAAACGGGAGAGACGATACAGGTCGAGGGGCCACTGGCGCTCGTGGTGCATCAGGAAGTGACGGAGTTAAAGGAAGCCGAGTACCTTAAAGACGAATTTGTGGGTATCGCCGCCCACGAGTTGCGCACTCCCCTGGCCATCCTGAAAGGTTACGCAGACATGCTGATCGTGCAGACGGAGCGGCAACATGGGCCACCCCTGGCCGACTGGCAGGTGGAGGCACTGAACGAGATCAAGGAAGCCACCGCCCGCCTGACCAACCTGACCGAAGAACTCTTAGAGGTCACACGCCTGCAAGCCGGACGCCTGGTGCTTTCACGCCTACCAACCGACCTCGTCGCACTGACCCGCCGCGTCTCCGAACACCTGCAAAAGACTACGACACGGCACCAGATCACGCTGGATACCGACCGGCCTACCATCATCGCTGATATCGATCCCGGTCGCATCGAGCAGATATTGATCAACCTGATCGGCAATGCCATTAAATACAGCCCACAAGGCGGCCCTATCCAGATCAGGCTCTGGCAGGAAGAAAACGAGCATCTTGCTCATCTGAGCGTACAAGATCGGGGCATCGGTATACCAGAGCATGAGCATGGGCAAATCTTCGGGCGCTTCATGCGCGCCGACAATGCTCGTGCCAGAGGGATCAACGGCACCGGCCTCGGTCTGTATCTCTCGCGCGAACTGGCACTCCAACATGGTGGAGCGTTATGGTTCCAATCAACCGA
>DAOTVZ010000307.1:0-4180 GCA_034436045.1 Ktedonobacteraceae bacterium
CGATCAGATAGGTAATCGTTTCAAAAATAGTCTGGAAGGTTGAGCCATCATACTGGCGCACCGTGAGGTAGACCACCACGCCACCAAGCAGCGCCCCCAGCACCGCGAGGCCAACGCCGATCCAGACCGCACGCGCCTGGTGCATCAAACCGAGTTGACGTAACGATGCTAAAAGCAGACTTACAATAAGGCTTGCTTCCAACCCCTCACGCAAGAAAAGTACAAAAGCTGCAATCATGACCAAGCACACTTTCTGTCAGGTGTATTCGTTGCTCTTTCTCTCATCATCATGCCCATTAGCACCCTAACCACTCATCTAAATCCTACCACGCTACTCAGATATTAGCACGCCCTAATGCAGAAAGTCAAGGGGGCACAGAATCCGAAAGTGCTTGACATTGGTGAGGACATAGTTTATAATTCTTGACGGTAGCAAGGGTTATGCGAGAGTAACTCAGTGGTAGAGTGTCACTTTCCCAAAGTGAAGGTCGCGGGTTCGAATCCCGTCTCTCGCTCTTATCAGTATCGCCTGTCATGTCGGCAGGCGATATTTTTATCTAAACGCTATGTTGTCTTCTGTTGTCTAACCTTCTAACCCTTTGAATGTTTCAGGTGTTCCTGCATGGCCTGCATGTCACGCTCAACTGTACTCAGACCAAGCAGGCTGACGAGACCGGCAATGAGCAGACAAGGGGGAGCGGTAATCAAAAGGGCGAAGCCGAGGCCACCGGGCGCGCGGTCGGCGATGATACCGATAATAGAAGGGGAGGAAGCGTCACCCAGCAGATGTGCCAGCAGGAGCGTGATACCGATAGCGGTAGCCCTCATTTCAGGAGCGATAATGTCCTGGAGAACAGCGTTGAGTGGGCCGAGGCAGAGGCTGAGGGTAATGATAGCCAGGGCCAACATAAGGATAAAAGGCAATAGCTGATGGGTGAGCAGGGCAATCAACGCTAGTGGTGTGCCGAGCAGGAAGGCCAGGGTGGAAATGATGAGACGGCCTCGCGGTGTGCGTTTCTGGAGCGCGTCGGCCAGCCAGCCACCGAGCAACGTTCCTAGCAGGCTACCGCCAGCCAGGACGCCGCCGGAGACACTGCCAGCCTGTGCCACATTGAGATGGAAAGCATCAACCAGGTAGGTTGGTACCCAGACGGAGGCGCTGCCAATCGTGAAGAAACTGAAAACGAAGGCTACGAGGAGTATCCAGTAGGTAGGGATATGTAGCAGATAAGCTATCGTTTTCCGCAAGTTGCTATTGAGGCTGCCATGCAGTGTTGTAACAGGTGAGGCATCGTTATCCTGAGTATCATAGGCACCGCGTTCTGGTTCTGTGGTGCGCCAGATAAGAAATGCAGTAATCAAGCCAGGAATGCCCACGATATAGAAAGCCCAGCGCCAGCCGAAACGTTGTGCTATCAGGCCGCCGAGAATGAGGCCCAGGGCGGTGCCGATGAGATTACCGATAGAC
Organism: Ktedonobacteraceae bacterium; assembly: GCA_034436045.1. GTDB lineage: Bacteria > Chloroflexota > Ktedonobacteria > Ktedonobacterales > Ktedonobacteraceae > H111-94. Next base: position 1,469 of record DAOTVZ010000307.1, read on the forward strand.
CAGAGCGAGAGAACGCGCCCACGCTGTGCTGGTGGAAAATAGTCTCCAATCAGTGAGAGCGCGGCGGGAGCGTAACCTGCTTCACCGATACCCAGCACGGAGCGCATCAGGAAAAGTTGGATGAAGTTTTGGGCAAAACCTGTCAGTGTGGTAAATATGCTCCAGACACCGACACAAAACGCGACGATATTCTTACGTATGCCTCTATCGGCCCAGATGCCTAATGGCAGGGTGGCGATAGCGTAGATGAGCAAGAACGATGAGGAGAGCAGCCCAAGTTGCGTGTTATCCAGGTGAAAGTCGGTCTGAAGCTGGGGTAGAACGGCGGATAAGATGTAGCGGTCAACATAGTTCAAGATATTGATAAGTAGCAAAATAGTAAAGGCGAAGCGTGCCGCAGGCGCGCTCAATCGCTGCATCGTTTTCTTCTTCTTTGGTGACGACGAGAGTGCTGTCGTGGGCATACAAAATGTACTCCTTATGGATAATAATGTATTCTCTTCATCTATTTTTAAGCTTTATCAAAGATGATCGGTGGTGGATGAAAAACCAGTTCACCATTATGCGTACATAAATTGATACGGCCAACCTGCAAGAAAGTTTGATAGCTAGAAGATAGTACTGTTAAGTGGTGTTAAGGGGCCATAAGTAAGGTCGGATATGTGTCTACGCATCCAGATCGGCGAGTGCAAGGTGTGCCACCATAGGCGCTAACTTAAGCACGGCGGGCGACCACCAGGGGCGTCCTTAAGTTAACGCCTATAGTGGTCGCCCTACTATACACGAAGAGCGCCCTGTTTGCTATAGTTTGACCATTGTCACACCAAAGATATCGCCCGTCTCACTGATCTCGGCCAAAGCCCAGTCAGGAATTGGCTCATCGACGGAGATAATCATGAGTGCGTTGTCGCTCTGCCGGGGCAGACCGGCGGGGCGTGGTCCACGTGAGGTTGGTCCCACATCCATATGGCGAATGTTGACGCCTGCGCGGCCCAGGATCATGCCGACCTTGCCGATCATGCCGGGGCGGTCGATGTTGCGGCAGAAGAGAATATTGCCCTCTGGCACAAACTCGGTCCAGTAGCGCCCGACGCGGACAATGCGTGGTTCTCCGTGCATGACAGTTCCACTCAATACATCGACATGCTCGTCGCCGGAGCCGGGTTTACCGGCGAAAGATGAGGCATGCCCGTTCTCACCAAGTACGTGCATGGTGACGAGATTAGCAAACTCGGTTGCAGTTGTTGACTTCTGCTCAATAATCTCGATGCCGCGCTGCTTTGCCAGCGTCTGGGCGTTGATCATATTGACGTGGGCGTCAGAGATCGACTCCAGCAGACCTTTGATCAGCGCCGCCTGCAAGGGACGCAGATCATAGTTGGCGATGTCACCGGTGCAGGAGAGTTCGATTTTGTGCAATGGCCCCGGTTGCAGTTGGGTGTAGAGATGGCCCATGCGTTCAAGCAGGCGCATATAGGGTTCCAGCACCTTCAACGTTTCGGGTAGAATCAAGGGAGCATTCACCGCTGCTCGTGGGAAGCCACCGCGTAATACAGTCACAATCTGTTCGGCTACGTCCGTGGCCACGCCAACCTGAGCCTCTTCGGTTGAAGCTCCGAGATGAGGCGTGGCGATAACATGGGCATGGGCGACCAGTTGCTTCAGCGTGGCATTGTCGCGTATCGGCTCCTGGCTGAATACATCGAGCGCGGCCCCGGCCAGATGCCCTTTGTTCAGGGCTTGCAAGAGCGCCTCTTCGTCGATCAGACCGCCACGCGCGCAGTTGATCAAGCGCGCACCGGGTTTCATCAGGCTCAACTCCCTGGCTCCAATGAGACCGCGCGTGCCTTTGGGGCCGCTTGTGAGCGAGGTGTGTAGAGTGATGAAATCTGCCTGTTGCAGCACTTCATCCAGCGTGAGCATGTTCACGCCCATTTTACGAGCATTTTCGAGTGAGACGAAGGGGTCAAAGGCAATAACCTGCATCTCTAAGCCCTGGGCGCGGCGTGCTACCTCGGAGCCAACCTTGCCTAAGCCAATCACGCCAAGTATCTTATTGCGCACCTCGGTGCCCACGAAGCGGCTCTTCTCCCACTTACCAGCTTTCATACTGGCATCGGCGGCAGGAATATGGCGTGCCAGCGCCATCAGCATTGCAATTGTGTGTTCGGCGGCGGCGATGATGTTACCGGTTGGCGAATTGACAACCATAATGCCGTATTGGGTAGCGGCCTCAGTATCGATATTGTCCACGCCCACACCGGCGCGCCCGATGATCTTCAACTGGGTGGCGGCGCTCAGGATGTCTTTTGTTACCTGCGTCTCGCTGCGCACTATCAATGCCGTATAATTGCCGATAATCTCTTTCAGTTGTTCCGGTTTCAGGCCATGACGCTCGTCAATCTGGGCGTCAGGCAATTGCGCGCGTAAAAGGTCAACGCCCTCACGCGCGATACGGTCGGTAATGAGAATTTTGACGGTGGTTGCCGCGTTGCTCTGCGCCTCGCGTTCCTGTGTTAAACTTTCCATGCGCTTTTTCCCTTCCGCTAACCCTGAAACCCTGCTTCGCGCAGGCGTCGTTCGAGCGCGTCCATCGTCTTTACCAGATCATCCTGTGTGAAGTAGCCCAGATGCCCGATGCGGAATATCTTACCTTTCATATGATCTTGTCCGTCTGCAAGCACCACGCCATCTTGCTCGCGGAGCGTTTTG
>DAOTVZ010000308.1:0-3974 GCA_034436045.1 Ktedonobacteraceae bacterium
ATGGTAGAGCATGTGATGAACCGTATGTTGTTCGTGAATATACTTGTCACTCATGTAGTCTATTCTAGTCGAAGAAACGCCATTTGTCACCATCCCTACCCCTCTCCCACAAGGAACGGCGCTCTCATCCCCCGCTTAAAAGACGGGGGGTTTCTCGCGCCGGTTGTATAACCAGCCCTTTTCGCAGGCGCGCGCGACAACTCCGGCGTAGAAGGCACCTTGAATACCGGCGCGGCGATAGAGTTCCAGACAGCCGGCCAGCACGTGCAGGCCCACCTCACGCAGATGCTGACGTTTGCTATGCACGGCCATACGCAAGAGACACTCTGCCGCCAATGCGTTTTCGATCAAGGGTTGCTCTCGTATGGTCAGGCGTCCAATCGCGTGTGCATCGGCGGGGATGTCGAAGAACAGGCCACTTCTCTCATCGAAAAGCTCCTGGCACACATAATGCATCAGGGCAATAGCCGTTTCCAGGTACCATCTGCGCCCCTGCACTTCATAGGCATCTAGCAGAGCGCGCGTCAACCAGACCTGGTCGGTCAACTGGCCGGGGAGGTCTACATATGTATGAGTCGCGTAATGGTAGGCGCAGCCGGTCGGGTGCAACATGTGTTCACAAAGCCAGTCCAGCGCACAGAGCGCCATTGTACGCAGCATGGATTGCGACAAGACCTGCGCCGCCAACAGGTATGAGGAGATCATCCGCGCATTCCATGCCGTATAAATAGTTGCATCAACAGGAGGAGGTGTTCGCGTGGCACGCGAATAAAGCCCTGGTTCATAGTATTCTTCATCAGCGCTCTGGTTGCCACTGAAAACCTTCTTTTGCGGCTGCCAGAGCGTTGTACTGATATAGAGAACCAGCTTACGGGCCATCTCGTACCACTGCGGCTCCCCTGTCTGCCGCGCGGTCAGCAAAACGAGACGTAAGAGCGCGGCATTTTCATCCAGCATTTTCTCTGTATGCGGCATACCCCAATCGCTGGCAGCAGAGTAACGGAAAAATCCGCCCGCCTCTTCATCCCACAGACCACCGTCGCGCATCTGCTCCAGCGAATAGCGCACCATCTCCAGCGCATCCGGCTGACCATGGTCGGCAAGCCACAGCAAGAGTTCTAGCGCCTCGGTATGGGGAAACTTGAGGTGCGAATGAATGGTGAAACCGCCAAAATCGGCATCATATAGTTCGCGTAATACACGCCCGGCCTCCTCCGGCAAACGCAGTAGAGAGTCACGCTCCGTTTGCAGTAACGAATGTGCGGATGCCCGCGTCAGGGGTTGCGAAAGTTGGCGGGTTGAGCGCCGCTCCTGTAGCGCACCAATCTGGGCGTTGATCTCCTCACGGTTCTCACTGTAGTAGCGCCGGATATAGCCGAGGTAATAGAGCATCTGTTTCGGCGGCACATATACCCCTCCCCAGAGAATTTCACCCTCCGGCGTGAGCAAAACGACGCTGGGCCAACCATTCTGATTGTAGCGCTGGTTAATATCCGGGCGCAGGTCGCCATCGACGCGCACAGGTATATAATCGTTATTGATAACGTTAATAATACCTGGCTCGGACAATGTCGTCTCATCCATAATATGGCACCATTGACACCATGTCGAGGTAATCAGCAAAAACACCGGCTTGCCCGCCTGCGCCGCTTCCTGAAAAGCAGCCTCATCCCAGTTACGCCAGCGAATCTGATGGGCGCGATTGGGCCGATAGGAAAAACGAAATATCTCCGGTGTAGGTACAGTCCCCACAGGTTGATGAGAGACGGCGGCGTCGCTCATAGATGCCTCCTTCACAGAAGAGAACAAGGAAAACGAGCAAGATACATTGTAAAACTATAGATAAATATAAGCCAGATATAAACCTGTATTTCGCACCTTCATTCTCTTTCGACCCCTTGCTCTTAACTATACCATGATACGCCTCAGAATTTCTAGCTCCTTCATAACGGGTTATCAGACCAAGCGGGATTAACACAGTAACATTTGCTGTTTTTTGCATGAGCGCGAGACAACCATGAAGATCGCCCCGCATGCTACGCACGATGAAAGAAAGGACACTCACCCTGAAAGCCTGAAAGCCTGATGAATTTGACTTACTATACGCATTGTGCTACACTTTCACAGAGTCCTGGCTCATCATGGTAGAAGTGTCTTGTTTTGGGTCAGCGCCATGAGAGGAGAGATGTACCTCTCACGCAAGGTGTATGGTTATCGCATCATCTATAGAATTGTTCTTATAACAGAAGAAGGAAGGCAGGTTCGGCCTATTAACAGAGATTTTCGGGGGAATGACCGTCAACGTGAGACGCGCGTCAACGAGCGTATTCGGGCGCGTGAGATCCGCCTGATCGACGAGAACGGCGAAATGATCGGAGTAATGCCTCCGGCCCGCGCACTTGACATCGCACGTGACAGAAACCTTGACCTGGTCGAGGTGGCCGCGAACGCGAATCCACCGGTATGTAAGCTGATGGATTATGGCCGCTACAAGTACGAGCAGGCCAAGAAGGAGAGCGAGGCACGCAAGAATCAGAAGACGATCACCTTAAAGGAGATTCGTCTGCGACCTCGCACCGATGAACATGATGTAGAAGTGAAGACACGCAAGATTCAAGAGTTTCTGGCTGAAGGTGACAAAGTTCGTGTGAGTGTTCAGTTTCGTGGTGCCGAAATGCGTCACCCAGACCTGGGCCGCAAGTTGTTGGATCAGATTGCGGACGCATTGAAGGGCAGTATCACCATTGAACGCGCACCTGTCATGGAAGGGCGTATGATGTCGATGATCGTCTCACGTGCCCCTGGCTGGGAGCCACCAAAGAAGCAGGCAGCGCCTCCCACCACCCATAAAGGGGCTACGCACCAGAGAAAAGAAGATCAGAGTGCAACACCCGCTCAGGCTCCTCAGCAGACTACTACGCCAAAGGAAGTTTCTCAGCCGGGCTAGTTATCTCGCTGAAACAATGCAGTCAGCACGCTCTATGGTTATCCAACGATAACTCTGACACAGCAGCTTTCAAAAAGGTGCAGTTTATAGACTGCACCTTTTTTTATTGCCACGCTACAGATGAAAAAATGCATGTCATTGCTAATGATGCTAGACAGGTTGACTTTTTTCCAATGGCTCACTAAGATAGGATTGTTCCTCTTCTTAATTAATGGTGAATTACTGAGAACGAACACACTCAACATCTTTGCCAACAGTGTTCTAACATATTCATGGAGGCATGCAGTGAATCGATACGACGACCCGCGCTGGTATGAAGAACAATCTCCTGATTCTTCCGGCTCTGCGCACCAACCCCGACCTGCGCAAACACAGGCTTCTTACATCCCCGCTTATACCGGCAGTTTCTCACGGGAATACATGAATCTTCCCCCACCTTCATTCCGTGCCCCGCGACCGCCACGACGTAATGCCGTACAGATTATTGTGGTCGCCGTACTGCTGCTCCTTGCTTTCAGTGGTGGCTGGTTTGGCAATCAGTATTATAGCAACGGCTTCTTTACACCCAGCAGCCAGTCACAAAAATATGAACACCTCTTTCAGGAAGCCTGGAATATCGTCGATCAAAATTATGTGGATCGCAAAAATGTCAATTACAAGAACATGTCCTATAGCGCAATTGAGGCAATGATTAATACATTACACGATAAAGATCATACACGCTTCTTAACCCCACAGGAAGTGCAGACAGAGAATCAGCAACTAAGTGGCTCATATACCGGTATCGGCATCTATCTGGAGCAAGATACAAAAACTGGCAAGCTCATCATCACCTCTCCCATCCCCGGTTCCCCGGCAGAGAAGGCAGGTATCAAACCGAATGATATTCTCGTCGCCGTTAACGGCACGAACGTCACCGGCAAAAGTATCAGCCAGGTCAGCAGCTTAATCGAGGGAAAGGCCGGTACTTCCGTGAATATTACCGTCCAACGCCCCAGCACGAACCAGACCCTAACCTTCCATATTA
>DAOTVZ010000309.1:0-5234 GCA_034436045.1 Ktedonobacteraceae bacterium
ACTGCTCAGCCGCGCGGACATCTCTTGCAATCCTACGAGTGGGGCGAACTGAATAAATACCTCGGCGGGCGTATCTATCGCCTGGGCGCGCTGGAGCAGGGGCAACTGATCGGCAGCATGCAGCTCGCAGTTGCTCCCGTGCCGTTGCCCGCCGCTGTCCCCGGTCTGCATCTCAACTGGCTCTACAGCGCTCGCGGCCCGACGGTCGTGTCGCCCGACTCACCGGCTTTGCCCGCGCTGATCAATCATGCTCATCAGATCGCGCACAAGGAACATAGCGTGGTGCTGCGCGTCGAGCCAAATATAGCGGACGATGATCCGCGTCTGGACGAATGGCTGGCGGCCTATCGAGGATTGGGCTTTCAAAACAATCCCATCGCCGTGCATGGACGCCGTAGCTGGGTGCTGGATATTCGTCCCAGCGCCGAACAATTGCTGGCGAACTTTAAAATGACGTGGCGACAGAACGTGCGCGTGGCCGAGCGCAAGGGCGTCGTCATCCGTGAAGCCAACAGCGAGGCCGATTTCGACACCTACTATGATCTGCTCAAGCTCACCAGCGAACGTGACGATTTCTTTATTCACGGTAAGGATTACCATCAAGAGATTCTGCGCCACTTCGCCAGCAAGGGCGATGCCGTTCTCTACCTTGCCGAACACGAGGGCGAGGCTATCGCGGCCAAGATGCTGATTCGCTTCGGCGACTGGTGCTGGGATATGTTCGGGGCCTCATCGAACCACAAGCGCAACCTTAAGCCGACCTACCTGCTGCAATATCGCTGCATTCTATGGGCCAAAGAGCGCGGTTGTAGCTACTTCGATTTTCGCACTATCCCCGAAGTACTGGAGCCGGGCGAGGAGATGTGGGGCGTATACGAATACAAGAAAGGTTTCGGTGGCTTCTCGCGCTTGAACATGCCCACGCAGGATTACGTGTATCGTCCATTGATCTATAGTGGGTGGCGTAAACTGGTCGAGCTGCGGCGGGCCAGACGCCACGAGGAACGCAGGAAAGTGGAGATGGAACGCACCGCGCGCGGCAAAAACGGCAACGTGTCGGCAGAGACAAAGAGTGCGAAAAGTGAGAACCGTGAGTCGGCGCAGCAGGCCGAGAAGGTTGAGCGATAATTATGCAAGCACAGATCATTAGCGACCGTCAGCAGTGGAACGATTTTGTGGCCTCCTCTGTCTGCTGCAACATCACACAATCTTACGAGTGGGGCGAACTGGCCGTGCATCTGCACGCCGAGCCGCTGCGCGTGGGCGTATTGGACGACGAGGGTCGGCTTTGCGCCGCCATGCTAATCCTCATTTCGCGCGCACCCGTCATCCAGCAGACCTATTTCTACGCGCCGCGTGGCCCCGTTATCGACGATCCCGATTCACCCGCTCTGACCGTGCTACTCAACTTCGTGAAGGCCGAGGCACGCAGGCATCGCGCCTTCATGCTCAAGGTTGAGCCGAGCGTGTCGGACGGAGATATGCAGTGGCTGACGGCACTGGCACGTCATGGCTTCCGCCGCAACCCCTACGCCATGCACATCCGTCACGAGTGGGTGCTGGACATCCGACCGGACGAGCAGGCCCTGCTGGCCGCCATGAAGGAGAAGTGGCGCTATAACATTCGACTGGCCTCGCGCAAGGGCATCGTGGTACGGCGCGGCGACCTCTCCGATATCGACACCTTTTATAGCCTGTACGAGGTCACGAGTGCGCGCGATCAGTTCTTCATTCACGACAAAGCCCACTATGCCGACGTACTGCGCCTGTACGGCCAGGACGACCGTGCGGCGCTGTTCCTGGCCGAATATCAGGGCAAGGCGGTGGCCGGCACCATCGTGCTGCGCCTGGGACATTGGAGCTGGTACATGTACGGTGCGTCCTCTAATGAAGAGCGCGAGCGCATGCCCAACCATCTTTTACAATGGACGGGGATACGCTGGGCCAGAGAACATGGCTGCTGGTACTACAACTTCCGGGGCATTCCCGATGTGTTGGAAGAGGGGCAGGAGCTATGGGGCGTCTATGTCTTCAAGCGCGGCTTCGGCGGCTTCCCCTTGCGCTCCCTGGAGACGCATGACCTGGTCTACCAGCCGCTCATCTACGAAGCCTATCGCCGCTTGCTGGACGTGAAACGCTGGCGTGACGAACGCAAACGTCAGGCCGTTGCCGCTCCGGCGCGCGGCTAGCCCGCCCCAATACCAGTTTCTTTAATACTCTGGTAACAGTTCCAGGTCGCGCAGTGTCCAGTGCAGCGTTTTCATAATCCCTTCCCTGTTTCTTTCGAGAATGTAGACGAATTGGAGTTCAACGTCCCCCCCAGAACTGTTTGAAGCGGCGAAACAGGCGTTACGTGGTGAGGAAGGTGGTGTCGAATTTCTCGACATTTAGAGCTATGCCCGTGAAAACGGTTGGGAATGACGGAATGTCAGTCGATAAGAAGTTGAGGTAGAAACAGGTGTACCGCGTCCGCCCGCGTGGCTTCCCCGGCAGATCAATACCCGCAACGCGGACGCGGTACACCTGCTCCTATTCCACCACTACTTGCAACAATCCCGGATTGCCGATCTGTTCCTCCTTGAACATGTTACGCACGATGACGGCCCAGTGCTGCGCGGGGGTATTCCTCTGGCCCAGGCCGAACCAATCTAACGGACTGTTGCGCGTGACTTTCCCATCGGGCGGCGTGGTCGAGCCGACGGCGGCGAGCGGGATGCGCAGTTCGTTCTTCTCGCAGAAGTCCATGCTGAAGCGTTTGACCTGACCGCCGCCCACCACGCGCGCCAGCGCATCAGGCAAGCAGACATGCACAAGCATCCCCGGCTCGTAGCGCGGCACACGCACCACGAGATCGAGCGCGTCACCGACCTTGAAACGCTGCTGCGCCTGCCCGTTCTTCTCCAGGCGCACTTCCACCGACACCTGGCTCTTGAACGCGCTCCAGCTCTCTGTAAATTCACTCGTGACCTGTACTGCAATGATTCCTTCATTACAACGCAGCGACTCTACCTTGCCCTCGTAGCTTAACGCTTCACGCAGGCCCATCTCCTGACCGTTGAGGATGACACGCCCGTTGCCACCGGTCGCAATCACTCCCGACTGACGCAGTTCGAGCAGCAGCGAGAGGCAGGCCGCTGTATCGACTGTGCTGTAGAGCCGCCCCTCCTCATTGAGTTGCGCGGTCAGGTAGTTGGTGGCAGCGATGGCCAGGGCAAGATCGGTAGTATCGCGCATTGCCAGCAGAGCCGCCGCCGCATAGGCCGTCTCCTCGCGCGTCGAGACGGCCCCACCCAGCCACTGGTATGATGGTTGCCTGGGCGCGACCTCGACGAAGGTCTGCTCATTGCGCATCACCAGACGCGAACGTACATAGGCCGCCGCCTCCGCTTTCTGCTGCGCGCTGGACTGCGGCGCGATAATGACGCGGTAGGCATCATGGCAACTCTTGACCTGTTGGGGGGGATAATCGATGTCGTAGACCTTCGCAGCCTCGCGCGCCATCTTATGAATATCGTCCAGCATCTCGCGTAACACACTGGAGCGGATGCCGGAACGCTCGGCAGTGGGTAACTTGAGCAGATGCCGGACGCCGCGCGGCGCGTAGTGCGTATCGGTTGTGCGCGAGCCGCCCTCTTCAGGTGGATAAAAGCTGAAGCCGTGCCCTGGCAGATACATACTCTTGAGCCGCCGATACCAGACCGGTATAGCCGCCTCATACTCCGCCGCCAGTTCGGCATTATCCTGGTTCGTGATATAGCCCGTATACATCGCCAGCACCTTCGTCGAGGTCTGCTCAATGCAGCCAAAAGGATATTTGACCGCGCCCTCGACCAGGAACTGGAAGGGCCGCTCCAGACCGGGGAGCGGACGCAGTTCTAATGCTTGCAACTCGCTCAGCGTCACCTCGTCGCCAGGGGTGAGCAGGCGCAAGCGACGCACGATATGGCGTAATTTCCCCGGCTCGGTAACGTAACGCTCGCTCACGTCGGTCTCACCGCTCTCCGCATCGCGCACGATAGCAGTAATTGCGCCGGGGCTAACGGGGAAGCGTAGTATTGTGCCGGATGCAACCCGTTCACCCTTCGCTACCGATGTGCCGTCCTCATGCAAGAGGGGTAGCAATTCGCCATCATGACGCACCTCAACCAGGGCCTGGCCGGAAGCTGCGCCCACATCGAGCCGTCCCAGCACGGGGTCGCCTGGGAAAACGAAGGGCGAGACGGTGAGTTCACCATAGACTGGCTGGCTGGCCTGAATGCTTGTCTCGGCGCGTTGCCAGTCCAGCGTCTCCGGCGAGATTGCGAAAGCCTCGACGCTATAGCGGGCCATGCCATCACCCAACCTGACCTCGACGCTGGCTTCTCCCTTTACCGGTATCAGCGCATTATAGATGATCTCCGGGAATTGCAGGCGCATTCTGCTCAGCATAGCTGTCGCGGTTTGTGTTGCTGTCGATAGAGCGCCACTGCTCTGCGCAGGCATTGTCGGCTCATTGATAACGGTCGCATCGGTGGTCACTGGGGCTGCAATGGGCACGGCAGCAGTGGCGCTGACAGTGGCAAACGAGTCAGTATTGCCGCTTCTAAATGGCATCGAAGGCATGTGCAGAGCAAAACGGGAACGCCCGCTAGCGGACTGAGGCGGCGCGCTACCAACCGCCGGTAGCGGTGACGGCATATCAAAAAGCATGGGCATGACATCGGGCATGACATATGGCGCAAAGCGGAGCGCTTTAACGTTACTAAGCTGGCGTTCGACCACGCCAGTATATGAAACATGTGCCCACTCACTCAGGTTCTGCTTGATCGCCGCTGCCAGTTCCACTTGCGGATCGCTGGGAGTGATCAGGCGCTGATCTTTGACGATCAATTGCACCGGTACAACGCGCTCCGGCATATTCGTTTTCAGTGTGATATTGACGCGACTGCCCGGTCTGGCCTCATGAGGAGCCTCGCATTGCAGGCGTAATGAGGAAGGACGCAGCGCAGCGCACCAGCCCTCCCACGCCTTACCGCCGATGAACGCGCCCAGCAGCACAATCCCGTAAGGCGGGGGCACCGGCAAGCGAAACTGCTGGCCGCTCACAACCTGCTCGTAATACTTCTCAACGCTAGTACGGTGAGAGGGATTGATGGTGACGATGCGTAGCGCCTCGATATCAGCACGCGCCGTTAGTTCGATCTCTTCGCCGATGACGCGCTGCACCAGTAGCGGTTCGGTATTGGCTCCGGCAG